>NZ_JBEOVY010000209.1:0-13531 GCF_040295745.1 Saccharopolyspora sp. NPDC002686 | reverse complement strand
GTGGCCGCCCACCACCTCCGCACGACGGCGTACCCCATCCACCTCACGTGCTGGATCCAGCACGTCCTCCACCAGCCGTAACGTCCCGGACGTCAGGTCGGTCGACCCCGTTTGGCGGTCCGGTGATGGATGCGCGGAAACTGCTGAGCCGAGCTCTCACCTGCACCGGCGTCGTGCTGCTGGTGCTGTTCCTCGGCGCGCCGGCCAACGCCGCACCGACGCCCCGGACCGTGGTCAGCTTCACCGTCGACGACGGCACCGCGTCGCAGACCGCCGGTGCCCGGATCCTCAGCCAGCACCGGATGCGCGGCACCTTCTACGTCGTCTCCGGTTCCATCGGCCAGCCCGGCTACCTCAGCCTCGACGACCTGCGCGGCATGTCCGCGGCCGGCCACGAGATCGGCGGGCACACGGTCACCCACCCGGACCTGGGCACCATCGGCCCGGACGAGCTCCGGCGCGAGATCTGCCAGGACCGCGCCAACCTGACCGGCTGGGGATTCCGCGCGACCTCGTTCGCCTACCCCTTCGGCATCGCCGACCAGGCCGATGAGCAGGCCGTGCGGGACTGCGGCTACAACAGCGCCCGCATCACCGGCAGCATCCGGACGGCGCGCGGTTGCGGCAACTGCCCGCCGGCCGAGGGCATCCCGCCGCGGAACCCGATGGCCGTGCGCGGCACCGGCATGATCGATCCGAGCTGGACGTTGGAGGAGCTCCAGCAGGTCGTGCTCAACGCCGAGGCCGACGGTGGAGGCTGGGTTCCCCTGGTGCTGCACCAGGTCTGCGACTTCTGCGGTCCGCTGTCCATCAGTCCCAGGGTGCTGGACCAGTTCACCTCGTGGCTGGCCGCCCGGGAAGCCAGGGGCACGGTTGTGCGCACCGTCGACGAGGTCATGGGCGGTGAACCCGCACCGCTGGTCCGTCCGCCCGCGCCCGCGCCGCGCGCCGGACTGGTGAACGCGTCGCTGGAGGAACCCGGACCGCGAGGCTGGGTGCCGAGCAGCTGGGGGCAGAACAGTCCGAAGTGGACCCCGGTGCCGGACGCGCACAGCGGGCACTCGGCGCAGCGGCTCGACCTGGCGGACTACGTCAACGGCGACGCCAAGCTCCTGCAGCGGATGGACCAGGGCGAAGCCGCACCGGTCGCGCACGAGAACAACACCTACACGCTCAACGCCTGGTACAAGTCGACCGCGCGGACGCAGTTCGCCGTCTACTACCGCGACCGGGCCGGGTCCTGGCACTACTGGACGACCAGCCCGTTCTTCTCCCCCGCCGCCCAGTGGACCGCGGCGACGTGGACGACCCCGGCAGCCCCGCCCGGCACGACCGGGCTGAGCTTCGGACTCGCGCTGTCGGCACCGGGGTCGCTGACCACCGACGACTACGACCTGCAGGAGCACCCCGCGGTCAGCTACGAGCGCCTGTGCACCCGCCTGCCATGGGTGTCCCTGGTCAGCTGGCTGTGCTGACCGGTCAGGCGAGGGCCCTGGCGATCCCGGCGAGCAAGCAGGCGAGGCCGAACTCGAAGCGGGCTTCGTGGTCGCGGTCGTCGGCTTCCAGGATCCGCCGGTTGAAGTGCGGGTACTGCCCGGACTCGACCACCTGGCGCACGTACTCGCCGACCGCGTGCTGCCAGTCCGCCTCGGTCATCCCAGTGCTCCGCTGAGCCTCCAGATCGGCCAGTTCCGCCGCAGCGGAACCGAGCACGAACGTGCTGATGGCGCTGACGACCATCGCGGCCTGGGACGCGTCATCGGTCGCCCTGCCCACCACGCCCAGCTGGTGATCCGCGCGCTTGAGCACGTTGGGGCCGAGCGTCGGCCGCCGCGTCGCCTGCTGGACTAGCCAGGGGTGGCGCAGCAGCGAGGCCCGGGAGCTGCGTGCGATGGCGGCGAGGTCTTCGAGCCAGTCGCCCGACTCCACTGGTGGCTCTCCCTCGCCGTGGACGGCATCGACCATGAGCTCGATCAGCTCGTCCTTGTTGGTGACGTGCCGGTACAGCGAGGTGGTGCCGGAGCCCATCTCGGCCGCGATGCGCCGCATGGACAGCGCCTCGATGCCTTCGGCGTCGGCGAGGTCGATCGCGGTGCGCACGATCTTCTCCTCGGTGAGCGCCGGACGGCTGCCGCGCTGCCGGTCGCGCATCCACACCAGCGCCGGGGACTGCGATCGAGCAGACATGGGAACACTGTACCCATAGGGTACGGTGTTCCCAGAACGGGAACACTGTTCCCAAAAATGTGAGATGGAGACAGCCATGAACCAGCACCCGGTCGTCATCGCAGGTGGCGGCACCGTCGGCCTGGCCACCGCACTGTTCCTCGGCCACCACGGCGTGCCGGCGCTGGTCCTCGAACGCCGACCCGAACCGTCCAACCACCCGCGGGCGCTCGGGATCAGCCCGCGCTCGCTGGAGTTCTTCCGCGAAGTCGGCGTGCGCGGAGGAGTGGACGCGGTCGCGGTGCGCTCGACCGAGATGTGGCGGGCCGAGGCCCGCACCGCAGCCGAAATAGATCGCCCCGGACCGGCGCCGAAACTGCCGTTCCCCAACACCGCGTCGCCGGAGACGCCGCACGGCCACTACCCGCAGGACCGGCTCGATTCGGTGCTCATCCCGGAGGCGCGAGCGCGCGGTGCGGCGATCGAATTCGGCGTCGAAGTCACCGGCGTCGAGCAGGACGACGACGGCGTCTCAGTCGCTCTCTCCGACGGACGCGTGGTCCGGACCGACTACCTGGTGGGCGCGGACGGCGCCCGCAGCGCGGTTCGACGCCTGCTGGGCATCAGCACCACGGGCCCGGGCGAGATCGGCGACACCACGGTGAACATCCTGTTCCAGGCCGACCTGGTGGGTCACTTCGGTTCGATGCCGACGATGACGCAGATCAGCCATCCGGACGCATCGGGAGTGCTGCTGGCCGTCGGCGAGCAGCGGTGGGTGCTGCACGTGACATCGCCCGACGGGGAGAACTTCTCCGAGGAGCGCAGCGCCGCCGCGGTGCGCACCGCCATCGGCGCCGACGTGCCCGTCGAGATCGTCAGCGCGCTGACCTGGCGGGCGACCGCGCGGATGGCCGACGAATTCCGGTCCGGGCGGGCGTTCCTGGTCGGCGACGCCGCGCGCACCATCTCCCCGCTGGGCGCGTTCGGCCTGAACAGCGGACTCGCCGACGCGCACAACCTGGCCTGGAAGCTGGCCCTGGTGCTGGCCGGGAAGGCCGGCGACCGGCTGCTGGACAGCTACCACGAAGAACGCCACGCCGTGTCCGAACTGGTGACGCAGCAGGCGTTGCTGCGCTGGGAGAACCCCCGGCTGCACTGGGATCCGGCGGCGGTCGCCGAGCGAGCTGCCGCCGGGGCGTGGAACGCCCCGCTGGTGACCATGGGCTACCGGTACGACTCCTCGGCGATCATCGACCCGGTGGTCACCCCTCCGTCCACTGAGGACCTCTTGGCGAGCTTCGACGGCGCGCCCGGTTCCAGGCTGCCGCACCGGTGGCTGGACGAGACCACCTCCACGCTCGACCTCAACGAGTCCCGGTTCGCCGTGTTCACCGGTCCGGACGGCGAACCGTGGGGTGAAGCGGCGCAGCGGGTCGCAGCTTCAAGCGGACTTGAGCTGCGCACGGCTCAGCTCGACTCGGAGTGGGCGCGGTCGGTGGGCCTCGACGACGGCGGCGCGCTGCTGGTGCGTCCGGACGGCTTCATCGCCTGGCGCACCGACCAAGCCGCCGACGACGCAGTGCTGGACAAGGTCCTCGCCGCAGTGACCGGTCGCTGACCGACGCGGGGGGGGGGAGTTCTTCTCGAGAACTCCCCCGGCCTGAGCTAGTTGAGGAGGGCCAAGGCCTCGGGGATCGAGTCGACGACCGGGCGACCCGTCTTCTCCAAGGCCTCGCGGCTGGTCACGCCGGTCGTGACCAGCACGCAGCGCGTTCCGGCCTGCTCCGCGGCGTGGGCGTCGTCGAGGACGTCACCGATGAGGACCGCGTCCCGGGCGTCGAGCTCCTGCGCTTCCAGGTGGCGGCGCAGGTGCTCGGCCTTCGAACCGCCGCCGACCTCCGCGCGCAAACCGTCGACGCGCGCGAACATCTCGTACAAGCCCCGGTCCGTCACCAGCTCGACGAGCTCGCCGTGGAACCACATGGACAGCAAGGACTGGCTGCGACCGGTCTTCGCCCAGTCCTGCAAGGCGTTCGGCACGCCCTTCGCCAAACCGCACGTGTCCAGCAGCTTTCGGTACGCGTCGTGGTAGAGCACGTCGATGCGGGCCCAGTCCCGGTCGTCCAGCGACCTCCGCAGCAGGCGCTCGTAGCACTGCAGCAGCGGTCGCCCGAACACCGCGCGCCACTCGTCGATGTCGATGTGCTCCCGGTCGAATTCCGAGCAGACGGTGTTCACCGCTGATACCACGGCGTGGTTGTCGTCCAGGAGAGTTCCGTTCCAGTCCCACACGATGTGCCGGGTGTCCGCGAGAGTCGTCATGACTGGCGACTCTACGAGCCGACCACGACGATCCGGCACCGCCGTCCCAACCTGGGAGATCCGGCCGGCGCTCAGCTGCCCGCCAGCAGGAGCACGCTGCAGACGACGATCCAGGCCGCCCACCCTAGCCAGCCGATCAGGCCGGTCACCGCGATGCGGTTCGTGCCGTCGGCGTTGTAGGGGCTGGCCGACGACGAGACGAACAGCAGCGCGGCGCTGAGGTATCCGAGCCAAGCGTGCCATTCGGGGAGGAACCCGACGCCCGCCCCGGCAGTGCTGAACCCGATCAGGGCCAGTGCCAGGAAGACCTGGTTGAACCCGAACAGGACGTTGTTCAGCGTCCACAGCCCGACGATCGAGTCCCGGTTCTGGGCCGCGGCCGCCATTCCGAACCGCAACGCCTCCACCACCGCGAACGTGGCGTTCTGCATGAGGACACCGGCGAAGCCGACGAGGGCCCACGCATCTGCTCTCGGCTCGCCGCGCCACAGCTCCGCGAGCAGCCCGGCGGCGAAGACCGTGGTGAACAGCCACGTGGCCGGCGCGACCACCGAAGGTTTCTTCAACCGGCTGCCGAGCGCGACCAGCGAGTCGGCCACCTCCGACGGGGACCGGCCGGAGTTCGGCATCGGGAACCCGACGCGGATGTAGACGGCGTTGATGGCGAGGGCAAGCAGGACGAACCCGATGCCTCCTGCTCCCGCAAGACCGGCGATGGTCATCGCGCACCCCAATTCGCTTAACGTGGTTTATAATCAATATGCATCACGTTAGACGGAAGGGTGGTCATGGCGGAAGAGAGCGGTCGGCGCCGGTACAACTCGCTGCGCCGCATGACGCAGGCGCACCAGACCAGGGCCGAGATCGCAGACGCCGCGCGTCGGCTGTTCGTCGCGCAGGGCTGGGCGGCCACCACCGTGCGGGATGTCGCCCGCGAGGCGGGGGTTTCCGCGCCGACCGTCTACGCGGCCTACCAGAACAAGACCGGACTGGTCTGGGCATTGGTCGAAGCCGCTGATATCGCAGCGGATCTACCGCGGCAGATCGACGAGCTGGAAGCCACCAGCGATCCTCGGCGGCACCTGTCCGCGATGGCTGGCTACGACCGACGCCTGTTCGAGCGCGCCGGCGACCTCATCACGCTGCTCCGGGACGCCGGCCGGACCGAACCTGAACTCGCCGACTTGTACCGGAAGGCGCGAGAAGTGGCCGACCAGACCCGCTTTCAGGTGTTCGCCTCCTGGCCCGGGGGCGCACTCCGCTCGGACCTGGACGTCCCCACCGCCGTCGACATCTACGCAGCCCTGTGCAACATCGACGTCTACGCAACGCTCACCGCGGAGCGCTCCTGGTCACCCGACCGCATCGAGCAGTGGTGGAGCGAAACCCTCGCTCGCGAACTGCTCGCCCAGCCCGGATAGGACGAAGCGGGGCCGGTTCCTGCTGGGAACCGGCCCCGCTTCGGGGAAACTGCTCGTGGTCACGGGGTGTCGAAGTCCGGGGATTCTTCTCCGGAGCGTTCGATCTCTTCGCGCACCACGCGGAAGGCCAGGCCTTCGGAATAGCCCTTGCGGGCCAGCATTCCGACCAGGCGTCGCATCTTCGTGGTGTGGTCGAGCGAGCTCATGCCGCGGAGCTTGCGCTGCACCAGTTCGCGGGCCCGCTCCGCCTCCACGTCGGAATCCACAGTGGACAACGCCGCTTCCACCAGGTGTTCGTCGACGCCCTTGCGGCGCAGTTCGAAGCCCAGCGCCTTGCGCCCCAAGCCCTGCGTGCGCTGCCGCGCGTGCACCCACTCCTCGGCGAAGGCGGCGTCGTCGACCAGGCCCGCGTCGACGAACTTCTGCAGCACGCGATCGGCGATCTCCTCGTCGATCTCCTTGCGCAGCAAGGCTTGGCGCAACTCCCCGCGGCTGCGCGCACGCGCCGCCAAGAGCCGGTACACGATGTCGCGCGCCTGGCTCTCCGGGTTGTCGTCCTTGCGTCGCTTCGACTCCGCCGCTTCGCCCGGAGTCCCGTCCGCCGGGCGGGCATCGTCGGAGCGGCGGCTCTCCGCACCGCCCCTCCCACGCCTGCCACCGTCGTTCATCCGCACCAACGTTCAGGATCAGAAGTCGACCGGGGCCGGCTCGGCGGCTTCCTCCGCGTCCACGGTGGCGCCGATGCCGAGCTTCTCCTTGATCCGCTTCTCGATCTCGTTGGCGACGTCCGGGTTCTCCCGCATGAACCGGCGGGCGTTCTCCTTGCCCTGGCCCAGCTGATCGCCCTCGTAGGTGTACCAGGCACCGGACTTGCGGATGATGCCCTGCTCGACGCCCATGTCGATCAGCGAACCCTCGCGGCTGATGCCGATGCCGTAGATGATGTCGAACTCGGCCTGCTTGAACGGCGGCGCGACCTTGTTCTTGACCACCTTGACGCGGGTCCGGTTGCCGACCGCGTCCGAGCCGTCCTTGAGCGTCTCGATCCGCCGCACGTCCAGGCGCACCGAGGAGTAGAACTTCAGCGCCTTACCACCGGTGGTGGTCTCCGGGGAGCCGAACATCACGCCGACCTTCTCGCGGAGCTGGTTGATGAAGATCGCGGTGGTCTTGGCGTTGTAGAGCGCGGAGGTCAGCTTCCGCAGCGCCTGGCTCATCAGCCTGGCCTGCAGACCCACGTGGCTGTCACCCATGTCGCCCTCGATCTCGGCGCGCGGCACCAGCGCGGCCACCGAGTCGATGACGATGATGTCCAGCGCGCCGGAGCGGATCAGCATGTCCGCGATCTCCAGCGCCTGCTCACCGGTGTCCGGCTGGGACACCAGCAGGGCGTCGGTGTCCACGCCGATCGCCTTGGCGTACTCGGGGTCCAGCGCGTGCTCGGCGTCGACGAACGCCGCGGTGCCGCCCAGCTTCTGGGCGTTGGCCACCGCGTGCAGGGCGACCGAGGTCTTACCGCTGCTCTCCGGGCCGTAGACCTCCACGATCCGGCCGCGCGGCAGACCGCCGATCCCGAGCGCCACGTCGAGCGAGATGGAACCGGTCGGGATGACCTCGATCGGCGCGCGCGACTCGTCGCCGAGTCGCATGACCGACCCCTTGCCGAACTGCTTGTCGATCTGGGCGAGCGCCAGCTCCAGCGCCTTGCCCTTGTCCGGTGTCGCTGCTGCCATCGGGGTCCACCTCGGTCGAATCGTGCTTCGTCGTTGTTCGGTTCAGACGCTACGGGCAGGGACCGACAATCCGGCCGCGGGGCCCGCCCACCTCGATCCCGTGCCCCCACATCTTAGACGAACGGATGTTCGATCAACTTCCCGACACGCCAGTCGTATCACCTGTTCGTGTGACAGTGCGATCACTTCGGTCCGGGTGGACACTCGGAAGACCACTTGGCGCGCCCCGTCGCGACCCGAGGAGGAGGTGCCGACCATGCGCATGGACCGATACCTTCCGCCGGACCACCCGCTCAGCCGGTTCTACCGGATGGCGGCGGCCATCTTCGGCGCCTGCCTGCTGGCCTTCGGCGTGCTGGGCGTGGCCAACCGGGTGCCGCTGTTCACCACCCACGGCATCGACGTCCTCGGGCTCTCCAGCAACGGCCTGCTCGCAGTGGTCTCGATCGTGGTCGGCGCGGTCCTGGTCTGCGCCGCCGCCTGGGGCGGCCCCGTCGCCTCCACCACCACCGCCGTGATCGGCGTGCTGTTCTTCCTGTCCGGGCTGATCAACCTCGGGCTGCTCGACACGCCGTGGAACCTGTTCGCGTTCAAGCTGCAGAACGTGGTGTTCAGCCTGATCGCCGGCATGGTCCTGATGTTCTTCGGGTTCTACGGCCGGCTCAGCGGCGGACTGCCGCAGGACAACCCGTTCGTCCGCTACCGGCACCACGAACCGCCCGCCGAGGAGGTCCCCGAGCAGCGGCTGGCCGACGAGCAGCGCATCGCCGAGCTCACCCCGCTGGCCCGGGACGAGATCGCGGTGGCCGAAGGCCACCCCACCCCGGAGCAGGCGCGTCGGGTGCGCGCCGAGGCCTGGCGGCACATGCAGGAGGAGCGCCGCCGCGCCTACCAGCACTACGCGAACGCCGGACGCACGCCCGAGCAGCAGCTCAGCGCCCAGAACCTCTGGGCCGACTTCGAAACCCCGGAGCAGCCCAAGAAACCCGGCCGGGAACCGGAGTCCTGACCCGCCGACCCAAACCGGGAGGACGCAATTTCAATGGAAATCAGACGTCTGATTTCCATTGAATTTGCGGAAGTTCTCCACAGCCAGGACGACCTGTCCACACCCGTCGGCATGTCGGGTCCCGACACGCCGGAGGACCGCAGTTTCAATTGAAACTGCGGTTGATCGCGGCTGGGGTCAGCGGCGTTCCGGGGGTACTTCGAAGGCTTCGCAGATCGCCTGCCAGACCTCTTTCGTCGACATGCCGGCTTCGAGGGCCTGGTCGACGGTGCGCCCGTCGAGCGACGAGAAGACGTGGTCCTGGGCCAGCATCTCGGCGCGGACCCGACCGAACTCATCGGCCATGCGTTGGCGGAAAGCTGTGTGGCGCATCGCCCATCAGCCTACGCGCCGCCAGTACGCTGGTGGTGTGCTGTTCCTGATGCAGGCCGATCTGACCGGCCTGTCCTCCCCGCTCGGCAGGATCGTGATCGCCCTCGGCCTGCTGGCCGCGATCGTGGTCGCGGTGCGGTTCCTGTGGGAGAACCGCAACCGCCGCTGAGCCGTCAGGCCAGGCCCGGCTGGACGGTCTTCTCGAACTCGTCGGCCAGGTCGTCGGGGGTCAGCTTCCGGTCGGGGTTGGGCTTGAGCACCATGCCGACCAGCGGCCGGTCGTCGACGGTGAACACCAGGGTGCCGAACTCGACGCCGGTGACCGCGCGGTAGCTGCCGGACAGCCCGTTGCCGGTCCAGTCCGCCTCGACCCGGTTGCTGTGCACCCCGTTGAACGACAGCAGCAGATCGGCCCGCGCGGCCGCCGCTTCCTGCGAATCCAGCTGGGTGTAGACGATCTGGGTGCCCTCGTTGGGGTTTCCGATCGAGCAGGACACCACGGTGCCGCTGAGCTCACGCAGTCCCGGCATGACCCGCTGCCAGCCGGGCGCGCAGTTGGCCTTCTCCGGAACGCTGCCCGCGAGGTTCCGCAGGCACGAGGTGAAGCCCTTGTCGTCCTTCGCGCCGGGCTGGAAGCACTCCGAGGCGCTGGGCGCGGGCGAGTTCCCGCTGAGTCGCAGCACGACCGCCACCACGGCAACGATCACCGCGACGGCGGTGAAGGCGCCCAGCCCGATCAGGAGGTTGCGCTTCGAACCGGGAGCGGCCGGCTGCGGGGCCTGCTGCGGCAGGACGACCGGGTGGGTGCGCACCGTGTCGGGCTCGCGGTAGCCGGGCTGCGCGACGGGCGCCGGCTGCGCGGGGGTCGGCGCGACCGGGGTCGGCCGGATGTCGTTGGTCCACATCGCCGCGCCGTCGCGGGCCACGTGGTGGGCGCCGAACGCGACCGCGGTCTCCGGCTGGTCGAGCGTGGTCGGCACGACCCGCAGCTGCTCCCCGATCAGGCTCGCGACCAGCGGCAACCGGCTGGAGCCGCCGACCAGGTAGATCCCGGCGAGCTGCTCGGGCGCCATCCCGTTGGAGCGCAGCACCGAGGCCAGCAGCTCGACGCTGCGCAGCATGGTGGGACGCACCAGGCCTTCCAGCTCCGCGCGGGTGACCAGCACGTCGTCGAAGGGCTCGGGCATCGGCACCTCGGTCTGCGGGTGCCGGGACAGCGTCTCCTTCGCCGCGCGGACGTCCTCGTGCAGCGCGCGCTGGGCGCGGCGGTCGGCGGTGGTGTCCGGCCGCAGCAGGTGCTGCCAGCGCTGCGGGTCCTTGTTGGAGACCTGCCGTCCGACGTGCTCCAGCAACGCCTGGTCGACGTCCAGACCGCCGAGGTCGCCCAGGCCGTCCTCGGCCAGCACCACGAACCCGGCCTGGCCGACGCCCACGATCGCGCAGTCGAAGGTGCCCGCGCCGAGGTCGTAGACGGCCAGCACCTGGCCGTTGCCGAGCGCGCGGTCCGGGAACGAGGCGAAGTGCGCGGCGGCCGCGACGGGTTCGGGCACCAGGACGAGGTTGCAGCTGAACCCGGCCAGCCGCGCGGCCGAGAGCAGCACGTTGCGCCGGACGGTGCCCCACTGCGCGGGGTGGGTGAGGCGGACCTCGTCGGGCTGGACGCCGCCGAGCTGGCGGGTGGTCTCCTCGGCGACCCGGTGCAGGACGGCGGCGAGCGCGTCGGTGACCGTGATGACGTTGTCGCCGAGCAGGAGGGTGCTCTCGTCGACGCGGCGCTTCGGGTTCGGCTCGAACCGGGACGGGTCCAGCCGGGCCCGGCGTTCGGCGTCCCGGCCGACGATGAGCCCGCCGTCCTCGGTGGCGAACACCGCCGAGGGCATCGTCGCCGATCCGTCCACCTCGATCACGCGCGGTGGCCGACCGTGCGCCGAGAGCACCGCGACCGTGTTCGAGGTGCCGAGATCCACTGACAGGACGCGCACCCGTCCCCCTCCCAGGAATAGGACCTTGCCACCGGAATGCTGCCATGCGCGGGCGCCGCGGAAGCACGGATCCCGACCATCGGGCCGAGATCCGCCGTCCGGCAGCCACTTTGGACGGTGCTGATCTCGGCTCCGCGCGGCCTCGGCGGCGCGATGTCGGACCGCTGGTCCAGCATGGAGGGGTGCGCGATGTGCTGGACTCCTTCTCCGCCGCGACCCGCGACTGGTTCCGCGGTGCCTTCGCCGCGCCCACCGAAGCGCAGCGCGGGGCGTGGGAGGCCATCGCCGAGGGCGAGCACGCGCTGGTCGTCGCGCCGACCGGTTCCGGCAAGACGCTCGCGGCGTTCCTGTCCGCCCTGGACAAGCTGGCCGTCGAAGGTGCGCCCGCCGATGCCAAGCACCGCTGCCGGGTGCTCTACGTCTCGCCGCTGAAGGCGCTGGCCGTCGACGTGGAGCGAAACCTGCGCGCGCCGCTGGCCGGAATCCGGCAGGCCGCGCAGCGGCGAGGCAGCGCGCCACCGGACATCGCGGTCGGCATCCGCACCGGCGACACCCCCGCTGACCAGCGCAGATCGTTCACCCGCAGGCCGCCGGACGTGCTGGTGACCACTCCGGAATCGCTGTTCCTGCTGCTGACCTCGGCGGCGCGGGAGTCGCTGCGCGGGGTGGAGACGGTGATCGTCGACGAGGTGCACGCGGTGGCGGGCACCAAGCGCGGGGCGCACCTGGCGCTGTCCCTGGAGCGGCTGGACGAACTCCTGCCGCAGCCCGCGCAGCGCATCGGGTTGTCCGCGACGGTCCGGCCGGTCGAGGAAGTGCGCACCTTCCTGGCCGGTGGCCGGCCGGTGCGCACCATCCAGCCCGCGCACCCGAAGGAGGTCGAGGTCCGGGTCGTGGTGCCGGTGCCGGACATGGCCGAGCTGGGCGCGTCCACCGGCGAGACCGACGACCAGCACCCCTCGATCTGGCCTTCGGTGCAGGACCGGATCCTGGCGCTGATCCGGCAGCACCGCTCGACCATCGTGTTCGCCAACTCCCGGCGGCTGGCCGAGCGGCTGACCGCCGGGCTCAACGAGCTCGCCGAGGAGAACCCGGCGCCGATGGCGCGGTTCCCGGCCGAAGCGGTGGGCGGTTCCGGGGTGAGCACCGGGGCGCTGCCCGTCATCGCCAAGGCGCACCACGGCTCGATGTCGAAGGAACAGCGCGCCGTGGTCGAGGAGGAGCTCAAGTCCGGGCAGCTGGCCTGCGTGGTGGCCACCTCGTCGCTGGAGCTGGGCATCGACATGGGCGCGGTGGACCTGGTGGTCCAGGTGGAGACGCCGCCGAGCGTGGCTTCCGGGCTGCAGCGCATCGGGCGCGGTGGGCACCAGGTCGGCGCGGTGTCGCGCGGCGTGGTGTTCCCGAAGTTCCGGGGTGATCTCGTCGGCTGCGCCGTCGTGTCGGAGCGGATGGCCGACGGGCTGATCGAATCGATCGCCTTCCCGCGCAATCCGCTGGACGTGCTGGCGCAGCACGTGGTGTCGATGGTCGCGATGGACGCCTGGCCGGTGCCGCAGCTGGCTTCCGTGGTGCGCCGCGCCGCGCCGTTCGCCGGGTTGCCCGACTCGGCGCTGAACGCGGTGCTGGACATGCTGGCGGGCCGCTACCCGAGCGAGGAGTTCGGCGAGCTGCGGGCGCGGATCGTCTGGGACCGGGTCAACGACGAGCTGCGCGCGCGGCCGGGTGCGCAGCGGCTGGCGGTCACCTCCGGCGGCACGATCCCCGACCGCGGCCTGTTCGCGGTGACCACGCCGGGCGACGACGCCGCGGGCAAGGGCGGGGTGCGCGTCGGCGAGCTCGACGAGGAGATGGTCTACGAGTCGCGGGTGGGCGACACGTTCCTGCTGGGCACCTCGGCCTGGCGGGTGGAGGACATCACCCACGACCGGGTCGTGGTGACCCCGGCACCGGGCCAGCCGGCCAGGATGCCGTTCTGGAAGGGCGATTCCCCGGGGCGCCCGCTCGAGCTGGGACGCGCGCTCGGCGCGTTCGTCCGGGAGCTGACCAGCGCGGACACCGGATCCGCGCGGGAGCGGATCGCTTCCGCCGGGCTCGACGAGTGGGCCCAGGACAACCTGATGTCCTATTTGGACGAGCAGCGGCGGGCCACCCGGCACGTGCCCGACGACCGCACGATCGTGGTGGAGCGGTTCCGCGACGAGCTCGGCGACTGGCGGCTGGTGGTGCACTCGCCGTTCGGGGCGAAGGTCAACGGCCCGTGGGCGCTGGCGATCGGGGCGCGGATCCGGGAGCGGCGCGGCATCGAACCGCAGGTCGCGTCCTCCGACGACGGGATCGTGCTGCGGTTGGCCGATGCGCTGGACGATTCCGGCGCGGAGGTGCTGCCGACCGCCGAGGACGTGCTGCTGCCACCGGAGGAAGTCCAGCAGGTGGTGACCGACGAGGTCGGCGGCTCGGCGCTGTTCGCCGCGCGGTTCCGGGAATGCGCGGCGCGGGCGCTGCTGCTTCCCCGCCGCGATCCGC
>NZ_JBEOVY010000208.1:0-13549 GCF_040295745.1 Saccharopolyspora sp. NPDC002686 | reverse complement strand
ATTTCGGCCAGGGCCGGATCGTCGTCCACCACGAGCACGCGTGCCTTCATGCCCAACATGGTTGCACTTCTGCATCTCCTGCCGTGCACGCACCTGATGCTCGCGGAGCTGCAGCGGTGCTGACGCGCCTCCGCGGCGGGGCCTTTTTGCGTTTACACGGTTCCTTAGGCGCCAGGAGGCGGTGTTGCCCTGATCCGCTGGGAGCACAGTGACCACGCGCGTCGGCCGCTACACCTCTGGCGTGGGCCCGCACCAGCTTTTCTCGCCGTCAGGCGGTTGTGGCTGCTTCGTCGGGTTGGCTGGTCCGCGCCGGTTGGCGCCTGGGGTGGTCGGCGGGCATCAGGACGGCCAGCACCGCGAGGACGACCGCCACGAAGACCAGCAGTCCGAAGACGATGTGCAAGGCGGCCATCAGCCCGGGGCCGGCAGGGGTTCCGTCCGGGGTGACCGCGGTCCGGGAGTTGATGATGGCTCCGCAGATCGCCACACCAACAGCCGAACCCAGCGACCGGGCGAACATGTTGACGCCCGTGACCGCGCCGCGCTCGGTGAACTCGGCGGAGGACTGGGCCGCGATCAGCGTGGGAACCGCGGTCAAGCCCATGCCGATGCCGACCACGAAGGTGAAGATCCCGACCATGATCACGCTCGAATGCGCACCCAGCAGGAGCGTCAGGGCGGTGCCGACGACCACGAAGGTCGAACCGATCATCGACGTGAACCGGAACCCGAGCGCGAGGTACACGCGACCGGCGTTCGTCGCGGCCAGCGGCCAGCGGCCAGCCGACCATCATGGCGGCCAGGGCGAATCCGGCGATCAGCGGGCCGACTCCGAGCACTCCCTGGGCGTAGATCGGCACGTAGGTCGACAGAGCGAGGACGATGACGCCCACCAGCAGCGAGATGGCGGTGGGCACGCCGACCACGCGGCGGCGCAGCAGGCGCAGGTCGAGGATCGGGTGCGCCGAGCGCAGCGCGTGGGCGGTGAACGCCGCGAGCAGCAGGGCAGCCCCGGCGAAGATCAGCACCGACGGCGTGGATGCCCAGGCCCAGCTGGTTCCGCCTTCGAGCAGGCCGAGGAGCATGAGCGTGCTGCCGCCGGTCAGCAGTGCCGCGCCGAGGTAGTCGATCGGCTCGCGGTCACCTTCGCGTGCGGATTCGTGGTACTTCAGGACCAGCATCGTCGCCGCCCCGAAGCACAACGGCAGGTTGATCCAGAAGATCCAGCGCCAGCTGAGGAATTCGCTGAACACACCGCCCAGCGTTGGCCCGACGACCGACGAGATCGCCCACACCGAGGCCAGGTACCCCTGGGTCTTCGCCCGTTCCTGCAGCGTGTAGATGTCGGCGGCGATGGTCAGCGACACGGGCATGACCGCGCCCGCTCCCAGCCCCTGCAGCACCCGGCCGACGATCAGCGCCGGCATCGACCAGGCGGCACCGCACAACACGGAGCCGACCAGGAAGAACCCGACCCCCGCGAGTATCAGCCGCTTGCGACCGAGCACGTCGGCGAGCCTGCCGAACAGCGGCGTGCTCACCGCCTGCGCGAGCAGGTAGGCGGAGAACAGCCACGGGACCTGCGCGAAGCTGCCGAGGTCCCGCGCGATGGTGGCCGATGCGGTGGCGATGATCGTCGCGTCCAACGCCACCAGGGCGGTGGACAGCATCAGTGCGAGCAGGATGGGGCCGCGCTCCGAGCGCAACCCCACAGCGGAAGTCGTTGCGGACACGAACTGAACAAGACCCCGCGAAGCAAAATTATTCCAGAACGCATGCCGATTCCCGCCTCCCACTTCTCGGGAGATGCGGTGCGGATTTGGGAAAAACGTGGACGAACGTCCACGCACCCAGTGCGCGGTCCTGCGATGCCAGCGCCAGGGCGAGTCGGTCGATCTCGCTGCTTCCTGTTGCCAAACCGTCTTGCGCGGACGGCATCAGGCGAACACGACGATCCACATAGGACATCGCCAGCTGAAAAGAGGTGCCATCAGCAAGGAACGGCTGCAGATGCCGGCAGCGCAGCCTCGGTCGTGTTCTTCACGGTCGCAGGTGTGCCGGGTGTTGTCTTCGATCCCGCTCGTGCGCATCCACTCGGTGAGCGCGTACGACAAACTCACCGATGACGGGGCGGAGCGCTGGCCATCGACCTGGGCCAACAGCTGTTCAGCGCGCATCTGCGCTGTCTGTCGGAGCCGTTGATGATCTCGCGGAGGTAGGCCCGCTTGCCGGTCACGGGGTCCGTTCCTGCGCAGGCGATGCCCCGGAGGACTCTTCTGCGCTCTTCGGTTCAGCTGCGTTGACGGATCCCAGTCCGATCACGAGGCGTGGCCGTGAGTGCACTGGTGGTTGCGGCCGCGCCCAGCGGATCACACCATGATCCGCATGTTCAGTCGTAATGCGTGGTCATGCGTGGTGCCCCCGGTGAGATTCGAACTCACACTGGACGGATTTTGAGTCCGCTGCCTCTGCCGTTGGGCTACGGGGGCCTTCTGCTGCAAGGATACGTGATCCGTGATCAACCGCTCCGACAGGGGTGCCGCTGGGCGTTGCTTGTTCGGAGGCGTAGGGCGGGGTAGACATGCCGGAACGAAGCTGTTGAGGGCCCTAGCGCAGCGTCCAGAGGCCTGTGGATCTCAGGGCCGATGAACGGACTGCGGTGTCCGGAAGGAAGTTCTGCGCATGCCGTCCGAATCGCGTCTGACCATCGACAACTCGCCACCCGTGGGGTTCCACTACCGGCTCGCGGTGCTCACCTGGGGTGGCAAGTTCATCGACGGCTACACGTTGGGTGTGCTGACGATCGCCCTGGCCGTTCTGCCGTCCGATTTCGGCATGACCTCCTTCTACTCCGGGCTCGTCGGGGCGGCGGCCCTCTTCGGGCTCTTCCTGGGGAGCTTGTTCATCGGCCCGCTCGCGGACCGGATCGGCCGGAGGAGGCTGTACACCGCTGACCTGGCTCTGTTCCTCGTCGCCTCCCTCGCGCAGCTGTTCGTTCAAGACGCGCTCCAGCTCTTCGCCGTCCGGCTGGTCCTCGGCGTGGCGATCGGGATTGATTACGCAGTCGGTCCGACGTACCTCTCCGAGATGTTGCCGAAGAAGCTCCGCGGTCCGCTGCTGGGTGGTTTGTCCGCGGTGTGGCGTTTCGGTTTCCTCGCCTCGATCGTCGTGGGGTACTTCATGAGCGGTCTCGGGCCGGACGCCTGGAAGTGGATTCTGGTCACCAGCGCCATCCCCACTGCCGTCGTCATGGCCCTGCGACTGGGCTCGCCCGAATCTCCCCGGTGGCTCGTGCAGCAGGGGCGCTACGGCGAGGCCGACGCGATCGTGAAGAAGTACATCAATCCCGAGGCAGGTGTCGATGACCTGGTGGAGGCACACGAGCACGGGACCGCGAGGCGCTCGAACTGGGCGACCATGAAGGCTCTCTTCAGCCCACGCTGGCGGTCGCGGACCTTCTACGCAGGCTTCTTCTGGATCGCCCAGGCAACGCCCCAAACCGCGATCTTCACGTTCCTGCCGTCGCTGTTCGTCGCCCTCGGGCTCGCCGGCGGTCTCACTCCGACGCTGATCCAGAACGCGTTCTTCGCCTTCGGGGGAATTGTCGGCATGTTCGTCGTGAACCGGATCAGCCGTCGCGGACTGCTGATCTCCACGTTCTGGATGATGGCGGTGTCGGTCGCCGCCCTGGCGATCCTGCCGCAGCCCGGCGCGGTCGTCGTGGTGACCTGCCTGTGCGTCTACGCGTTCATCGAGGCGGTCGCGGGAAACCTGCAGTTCGTCTACCCGAGCGAGCTCTTCCCGACATCGATCCGGGCGGCTGGTGTGGGGATGGCGGCTGCGCTGAGCAGGATCGGTGCGGCGGTCGGCACCTTCCTCTTCCCGATCCTGCTCGCCTCGTTCGGAGTGCAGGCGCTGATGGCCGGCACCGTCTGCTTGCTCGTCCTCGGCGCCGTGATCTCCCAGAAGATGGCCCCGGAGACCGGTGGGCGCAGCCTCGAGGAATCCGCGGCGGAGGAGGATCGCTCGCCCCGCGCGGCGCAGCCCGACCCCAACTGACCTGGACCTTTCGTCGAGCGGAACGTCAAGTCGGGAGCTGAGCGGCGGCCCGTGGTCGGTGTGGCCGCTCAGCAGCCGGGTCAGCGGCCGAAGTCCTGGGTCCAGTAGTCGCCGGTGTCGCTGACCGCGACGCCGATGGTCTTCAGGGAGCAGTTGACGATGTTGGCCTTGTGGCCCTCGGACTTGAGCCAGCCGTCCATGACCTCGTTGGCGGTCCGGTAGCCCTGCGCGATGTTCTCGGCACCGGGGGAGGGGTTGCCGGCCTTCTTGATGCGCTGGTCGAAGGTCACGCCGTCGGGGGTGGTGTGGTCGAAGTAGTTGCGCTTCGCCATGTCGGCGCTGTGGCCGGCGGCCGCCTTGGTGAGTCGGGAGTCCACCTTGACGGCGCTGCAGCCCGCGTCGGCCCGGGCCTTGTTCACCAGGGCCACGACCTGGTCCTCGACCGAACCGGATGCCATCGCTGCGGGGGCCCAGGCGACGGAACCGATGCCGATCAACAGTGCAGTTGTAATTACGGAGCGTCGAAGATTCGGGGTCTTCATGCCAGTTCAAGCTACACAACTGGGTGAGATCGAACTGTTATCTATGGAATTGGTAACACTGAGTAATGCTCAGCGTGATGGCTCGACCACTCTCCGGGCGCCCGTTGCGCCCGCTTGGCCGCGTTCCTCCCGGTTCAGGACCCTGGTGGTGATGATCACGGCGGGTTAGGTTCACAGCCCAACTGCAGGGTCGCCGGTCGGACGGGGGCTGTGATGGTCGAGGAAGCCGGGATCGAGCACGACGCCGGACTGCGGCGGAGCCTGAAGAACCGACATCTCCAGATGATCGCCCTCGGCGGCATCATCGGCGCCAGCCTGTTCATCGGCAGCGGCGCGGTGATCTCCACCGTCGGCCCCGCGGCCGTGCTGTCCTACGGGATCGGCGGGCTGATCGTCGTGCTGGTGATGCGGATGCTCGGCGAGATGGCCACCGCCTCGCCCGCGCTCGGCTCCTTCATGGAGTACGCCCGCACCTCGCTGGGCGACTGGGCGGGATTCACCATCGGCTGGCTGTACTGGTACTACTGGGTCGGCGTGGTGGCCTTCGAGGCCGTCGTCGGCGCCGAGCTGCTCAACCCGCTGGTGCCGGTGATCCCGCAGTGGGTGCTGTCGCTGGTGCTGATGCTCGCGCTGACCGCGACGAACCTGAACTCCGTGCGCTCCTTCGGCGAGACCGAGTTCTGGCTGGCCTCCATCAAGGTCATCACCATCGTGATCTTCCTGATCTGCGGCACGATCTTCGTGCTCGGGCTGTGGCCGGGAGCGGAGTTCTCGGTGGGCAACATCGCGCTCGACGGCTTCGTCGCCAACGGCGGGTTCGCCGTGCTGCACGGCGTGGTGATCGTGATCTTCTCCTACTTCGGCACCGAGATCGTCACCATCGTCTCCGCCGAGTCCGACGAGCCGGAGCGCTCGGTGGCCAAGGCGACCAAGGCCGTGGTGTGGCGGGTGCTGCTGTTCTACGTCGGCTCGGTGGCGCTGCTGGTGATGATCACGCCGTGGCGGGACATCCCGACCGACGGCAGCAGCCCGTACGCGGCGGCGTTCTCGCAGTTCGGCCTGCCCGGTGCGGAAGCCGTGGTGAACGTGGTGGTGTTCACCGCGGTGATCTCGGTGCTCAACTCCGGGCTCTACACCGCGTCCCGGATGCTCTTCGCCCTGCAGCGGCGGGGCTTCGCGCCGGACTGGGTGCGCGACATCAACCGGCGCGGGGTGCCCTGGAAGGCGATCCTGCTGTCCACACTGGTCGGTTACGTCGCGGTTGCGGCCAGCTACGTCTCACCGGACACGATCTTCTACTTCATCATCAACTCGGCCGGTGCGGTCGCGCTGTTCATCTACGCGATGATCGCCGCCTCGCAGCTGCGGATGCGGCGGCGCCTCGAGCAGGAAGCGCCCGAGCGGCTGAAGCTGAAGATGTGGCTCTTCCCCTACTTGACGTGGGCCACGCTGGTGGTGATCGCGGCTGTGATCGTCACCATGGGTGCCATCGAGGAAGTCCGCTCGCAGCTCACCCTCAGCCTCGTCAGCCTCGCCGCCATCCTGCTGATCTACCTGCTGTTCGTGCGTCCGCGCGCGGCGCGGCGGCGGTCGGGCTGATGTCGCAATGGTCACGTCCCGTGTTTACCTCGGCGTGAAGTCGCGACCGGTATTCTTCGGTTTCCGGTGCAGATCGCACCGGAAACCCGAGCTCTATGGAGGACCCCGGTGACGACGCCGGCTACCGAGGACACACGCGAGGCCAAGCCCGTCGAACGTCGCGTACTCGTGGCCGAGGACGAGGCGTTGATCAGGCTCGACCTGGTGGAGATGCTCCGCGAGGAGGGCTACCAGGTCGTCGGTGAGGCCGGGGACGGTCAGGAAGCCGTTCGCCTCGCCGAGGAGCTGCGCCCCGATCTGGTGATCCTGGACGTGAAGATGCCGAAGATGGACGGCATCGAGGCCGCCTCGAACATCGCCGGTGAGCGGATCGCGCCGGTGGTCATCCTGACCGCCTTCAGCCAGCGCGACCTCGTCGAGCGGGCGCGCGACGCGGGTGCGATGGCCTACCTGGTCAAGCCGTTCGCCAAGCGCGACCTGGTGCCGGCCATCGAGCTGGCGGTGTCCCGGTTCACCGAGGTGCAGGCGCTGGAGGCCGAGGTCGCCGACCTCACCGACCGCCTCGAAGCGCGCAAGACCATCGAGCGGGCCAAGGGCCTGCTGATGAGCAAGCACAACCTCTCCGAGCCGGAGTCGTTCCGCTGGCTCCAGCGCACGGCCATGGACCGCCGCACCACGATGAAGGCAGTCGCGGACGCCGTCCTCGAGAACCTGTCCTGACGCGCAAGGGCCCGTGAGTCTTTTGGGTTGCTATGGCGACCCGAAAGACTCACGGGCCCTGTGCGTTACTCGCCGGGTGGTTGGTCGCGCAGGACGCAGGTCAGGCGCGCGGTGCAGGTCCGGCGGTCCTGGTCGTCGACGATCGCGATCTCGTAGGTCGCGGTGGAGCGGCCCCGGTGCACCGGCGTGGCCACCCCGGTGACCTTCCCGCCGGTGACCGCGCGGTGGTGGGTGCAGGACAGCTCCAGCCCGACCGCGATGCGCCCCGCTCCGGCGTTGAGCGCCGCGGCGATGGAGCCCAGCGTTTCGGCCAGCACCGCGTTCGCGCCGCCGTGCAGCAGGCCGTAGGGCTGGCGGTTGCCCGCGACCGGCATGGTGGCGACCACCCGATCGGGTTCCAGCGTCCCGAACTCGATCCCGAGCTTGTCGGCCAGCTGCTCCTCGGCGCTCTCGAGCATCTCGATCAGAAGTCCGTTATCGCTGGTCATCGGCTCACCACCGTTGACTTCGGTCACCCCAGGTGCCTCCTGTCGCCTCCGGTCACGCGCTGTCGGAGCCTCAGCCTAGACTCGCCGCCGTGACGCATTCCGAGGACCGACGCCTGCTGCTCATCGACGGCCACTCGATGGCCTACCGCGCTTTCTACGCCCTGCCCAAGGAGAACTTCCAGACCGGCACCGGGCAGCACACCAACGCGGTCTACGGGTTCACCTCGATGCTGATCAACCTGCTGCGCGACGAGCAGCCCACGCACCTGGCGGTGGCCTTCGACGTCTCGCGCAAGACGTTCCGCAGCGAGGCGTTCACCGAGTACAAGGCCAACCGCAGCAAGAGCCCGGACGAGTTCCGCGGCCAGGTCGCCCTGATCCAGGAAGTGCTCGGCGCGCTGAACATCCCGGTGCTGAGCAAGGACAACTACGAGGCCGACGACGTCATCGCGACGTTGACCACGCAGGCCACCGAAGGCGGCTTCAAGGTCGCGATCTGCACCGGTGACCGCGACGCGCTGCAGCTGGTCACCGAGGACGTCACGGTGCTGTACCCGACGAAGGGCGTCTCCGAGCTGACCCGCTTCACCCCGCAGGAGGTGGAGGACAAGTACGGCCTGACCCCGCAGCAGTACCCGGACTTCGCGGCGCTGCGCGGCGACCCCTCGGACAACCTGCCGAAGATCCCCGGGGTGGGGGAGAAGACCGTCACCAAGTGGATCCAGCAGTTCGGCTCGCTGGCCGAGCTGGTGGACCGGGCCGACGAGGTCAAGGGCAAGGCGGGGCAGGCGCTGCGCGACCACCTGTCGTCGGTGCTGCTCAACCGGCAGCTGACCGAGCTGGTGCGCGACGTGGAGCTGGAGGCGGCTCCGGCGGAACTGGAGGTGCGCGCCTGGGACCGGGACGCGGTGCACCGGCTGTTCGACGACCTGGAGTTCCGGGTGCTGCGCGACCGGCTGTTCGCGACGCTGTCCAGCGCCGAACCGGAGGTCGAGGAGGGCTTCGAGGTCTCCGGCGGCGTGGTGCAGCCCGGTCGGCTGCCGGCTTGGCTGGACGAGCACGCCCGCAACGGCAACCGCGTCGGCCTGGCCTTCACCGGGCAGTGGGCGCGGGGCCGTGGTGACCTGACCGGCTTGGCGCTGGCCACCGCGGACGGTGCGGCCGCGTTCATCGACGTCAGCGCCCTGACGGCCGAGGACGAGAAGGCGCTGGTGGCCTGGCTGGCCGATCCGTCGGCGGCGAAGGCGGCGCACGACGTCAAGGGCCCGCTGCACGCCATCCGCGACCGCGGCTGGGCGCTGACCGGGCTGACCAGCGACACCGCGCTCGCCGCCTACCTGGTGCGCCCGGGCCAGCGCTCCTTCGAGCTGCCCGACCTGGTCGTCCGCTACCTGCAGCGCGAGCTGCGCGCCGAGACCGGCGAGGAGAACGGCCAGCTGTCGCTGCTCGAGGACGAGGCCGAGACCAAGGAGAAGGAGGCCGCGGCGGAGCTGATCAAGGCGCGCGCGGTGGCCGAGCTGGCCGACGCGCTCGACGTCGAGCTGGACCGCATCGACAGCCGCGCCCTGCTCACCGACCTGGAGCTGCCGCTGCTGGTGGTGCTCAGCGAGCTGGAGGGCGCGGGCATCGCGATCGACGCCGAGCAGCTCGCCGAGCTGGGCGCGCACTTCGCCGCGCGCGTCAAGCAGGCCGCGCAGGACGCCTACGGCGTGATCGGCAAGGAGATCAACCTCGGTTCGCCGAAGCAGCTGCAGGTGGTGCTCTTCGACGAGCTGGGCATGCCGAAGACCAAGCGCACCAAGACCGGGTACACCACCGACGCCGAGGCGCTGCAGACGCTGTTCGAGAAGACCGAGCACCCGTTCCTGCAGCACCTGCTGGAACACCGCGACGCCACCCGGTTGAAGACCACTGTGGACGGACTGGTGAAGTCCATTTCGGACGATGGCCGGATCCACACCACGCTGAACCAGACCATCGCGGCCACCGGCCGGTTGTCCTCCACCGAGCCGAACCTGCAGAACATCCCGATCCGCACCGAGGAAGGCCGGCGGATCCGCGAGGTGTTCGTGGTCGGCGGCGACTACGCGGAGTTGATGACCGCCGACTACAGCCAGATCGAGATGCGCATCATGGCGCACCTGTCCGGCGACGAGGGGCTCATCGAGGCGTTCCGCACCGGCGAGGACCTGCACAACTACGTGGCCTCGCGCGCGTTCGGGGTGCCGATCGAGGAGGTCGACCAGGAGCTGCGCCGCCGGGTCAAGGCGATGTCCTACGGACTGGCCTACGGGCTGTCGGCCTACGGGCTGGCACAGCAGCTGCGCATCTCGGCCGAGGACGCGAAGGCGCAGATGGACGCCTACTTCGCGCGCTTCGGCCGGGTCCGCGACTACCTGCGGGAGGTCGTCGACCAGGCCCGCAAGGACGGCTACACCTCGACGATCCTCGGCCGCCGCCGCTACCTGCCGGACCTGACCAGCGACAACCGGCAGCGCCGGGAGATGGCCGAGCGGATGGCGCTCAACGCGCCGATCCAGGGCAGCGCGGCCGACATCATCAAGGTCGCCATGCTGGGCGTGCACCGAGCGTTGCGGGACAACGACATGCGGTCGCGGATGCTGCTGCAGGTGCACGACGAACTCATCGTCGAGGTCGCCGACGGCGAGCACGCCGAGGTGGAGAAGCTGCTGCGCGAGCAGATGGGGTCGGCGCACGAGCTCTCGGTCCCGCTCGAGGTCTCGGTCGGTTCGGGCCGCTCCTGGGACGCCGCCGCCCACTGACGGTTCCCACTCCTCGGACTCGGCGCCGGTGGAGGACTTCCGCGATCCCAGCGGAGATCAGATGTCTGATCTCCGTTGGAATCCCGGGGTTTCCGGTGCGCCGGGGCCGGAGGTCGATGCGGTTTCCGTTGGCGTTGCGGGGCTCTGCGAGGTTGCGGGTCAGTCACGAAGTCGGCGTTGTCCGGTGCGGGACGGGTGGGGCGCTCTTGAATGGCGGACATCACCGTCGGTGCCCCCGCCCGCCCGCGCGATCGATCGGTGCGGATAGCCTGCCGTACGCGTGACCGGTCGCGGTGGGGGCATCCGAACCGCTTCCGCGCCGATACGAGGAGGAGCATGATCAACATCGACAGAGTGGACCACCTGGTCCTCACCGTCGCCGATGTCGATCGGGCAGTGCAGTTCTACGAGCAGATCCTCGGCATGACGCCGGTGACGTTCCCGGGCGAGCGGCGGGCGGTGAGCTTCGGCCGGCAGACCATCAAGCTGCACGCGGCCAGCGAACTGGTCGAGCCGACCGCCACGCACCCCGTGCCCGGTTCGGCGAACCTGTGCTTCATGACCACCAACGCGCTCAGCGAGGTCCAGGAGCACCTGCGCGCCAACGAGGTGCGCATCGAGGAGGGCCCGGTCAGCCGCATCGGTTCCGAGGGGCCGATCACCTCGCTGTACCTGCGCGACCCGGACGGGAACCTGATCGAGATCGCCCGCGCGGACGAGCCCGTCGAGTAGCTGGTATTCCCAGGACTGGCTTCAAAGCGGTCGGCATATACCACGCACGCTCCGCGTCTGACCAGTCGAACGGCCCCTGATCGCCTGATCGTGTCCTGCGGTGCACCGATAGCGTGCGGCAGGTCGGAGAACGTGCGTGCAGCGTGTCGGGGGCCAGGGACGTGGGTTTCACCGCCTCGGAGTCCACCCGTGACGGGTTCCCCTCGGTGGAGGGGCAGCTCGTCGAGTCGTTCGACTGCCCGGTGGACGTGGGGGACGAGCGGCAGTGGCTGGCCTGGCTGGCCTCGGAGTCGGCCCGGCCGGGCCACGGCCGCGAGCAGCTCGCCACCGCGCTGATCACGTACTGCCGCGGCGAGGGCGTCCAGGTCCCCGGACGGGACCAGGCCCGCTGCGCGGCGGAACGCGCGTTGCAGGACTTCGAGCTGGGGCTGTGCGAGCGGGTCGAGGACCGGCTCGGCGATGCGGCGGGTCCGTTGGAGGTCCTGCTCGCGGAGTCGGCCGGAATCGGCTGGCTGCTCGAGGAGCTGCGCCCCGAAGTGCGCCCGATCGACCTGCGCTCGTTGGTCCGCGAACTGGACGACATCATGTCGTTGCAAGCGTTGGGACTGCCGACCGATCTGGCCGCGGGTTCGGCCGATCAGGTCTGGCTGCGGGCCCTGCTGGCCGAGATCGAGAAGCTGACCGCCCTCCGCCGGCTGGGCCTCCCGGCCGACGTCTTCGAGGGCCTCCCGCCGCAACTGGTGGCCGCGTGGAGCGCCCGGGCGGCAGGGGCGCGGCCCTTCGAGCTGCGGGCCTTGTCGCGGCCGTACCGGGTGACGCTGGCGGGTGCGCTGTGCGAGGTGCGCCGCGCGGAGATCACCGACCTGCTCGGGCACGCCCTGGTCGGCCTGCTCCACCAGATCCGGGCCCGCGCGGAGCACCGGCTCGGACATGCCGTCGACGACGTGTCGCTGCCCGGTGCGGCGCGGGACGTGCTGCTGCTCAAACTGGTCCAAGCCGCTGTCGAGCACCCCGATGACACCGTGCGCGCCGCGCTGTTCCCGGTCGCCGGTGAGCAGCTGCTGGAGCAGCTCCTGCGCGACGTCGAAGCCCGCGCCGCCGCGTCCACCAAGCGCAAGCGAACGGTGCTCCGGGGCACGTACTCGGCCTGCTACCAGCAGCTGTTCCGGTTGCTGCTGGAGAGCTTGGAGTTCGGCAGCCGGGATGCCGATTCCTGGCCGGTCATGGCCGCGCTCGGTGAGCTGGTCGGCGACTACACCGCCTGCTGGAGCCGCGGGAGGTTCTACGAACCCGACGACGAGGCCCCGCTGGAGGACGTCGTGCCGCCGGAGTGGCTGGCCGCGGTCGTGGACAGGGAAGGGCGCGTCGAGCGCATCGCCTACGAGTTCTGCGTTCTGGTGTCGCTGCGTGACCGGCTCTGCACCCGGCAGATCTACCTCGTCGGCGGCCGCAAGTGGGGCGAACGGCCCGACCCGGTGCTCTGGCCGAAGCAGGACGGGGCGGCGGGCTAGCGAGCCCACCGCCCCTCCCGGGACAGTCCTCAGAGCGAAGCCGCGCCGTCCTCCGAGTCGCACTCCAGCGCATGGTTTATGTCGCCTACGTAACGGTCGATAGGAGAACACAATCCTGTCAGTCGGCACAAGGTTGGCTGACATTCCCGGTCAATCGGCGGATTCGTGCGATCCGGACATCGCCTGACGTGGTCAGGCTCGCCGAAGAGGAAGCCTTGTCCTCCTATGGAAATCGTGTTCTCATTACGGCCGTTAATCTGACGACATGTTCGTGCCGAGCACTGTTGTCGGAACGGGGCTTGCGATGGCAGATCAACTCATCTGGAATCCCGCGACCGAGCTGATGGCCCCGCGCAGACCTGCGGGCGTTGCAGCCGGGGATCGACCTTCCGGGTGGGTTGCTGAACTTCGCCGGGCTCGTTGACCTCTTCTTCCCAATCGAGTGCGTGACCGGCTCTCGGGTACGGCCCGTGAACGCACCGCTGTCGGAGCGCGCTCCGCTGTGTGCTGCGCATTGCCCGGATCTGGGGGCGTGAGGACCCCGGGGCGCTGTAGCGGCCCGAACGGCGTCACACCCCATCCCCTCAACGGAAAGCGAAAGGGATCGCATGCTCGACGACTTTCAGGAGAAGGCAGCCGCCCTCGACGAATCGGATCCGTTGCGCGGGTTCCGGGATCGCTTCCTGGTTCCCGATGGTTCCGACGTCGTGGCGTACCTCGACGGCAACTCGCTGGGCCGGCCCGCTGTGGCCACCGCCGAGCGGATGGACCGGTTCATCCGGCAGGAGTGGGGACATCGGCTGATCCGGGGGTGGGGCGAGGAGTGGCTCGACTGGCCGCAGACGGTGGGCGACCGGCTGGGGCGGGTCGCGCTGGGTGCCGCCGCCGGGCAGGTCGTGGTGGCCGATTCCACGTCGGTGCTGCTCTACAAGCTCGCGCGCGCCGCGGTCTCGGCACGGCCCGGCCGCGGTGAGATCGTCCTGGACGTCAACGATTTTCCCACCGACCGCTACGTCATGGACGGCATCGCCCAGGAATGCGGTCTCGAACTGCGGTGGCTCGCCACCGAGCCGGCCGCGGGTGCCACCGCCGAGCAGGTCGCCGACGCGGTCGGC
>NZ_JBEOVY010000207.1:0-13576 GCF_040295745.1 Saccharopolyspora sp. NPDC002686 | reverse complement strand
CGCCGATGTTCTGCACCCTTTATTATTTGGTGATCACATGACGACCCAAAAGACTCACGGGTCCCAGCCGGGCTAGTCGAGGGCTCGGCGGAGGAAGAACTTGATGCCGAGGGCGCCGAAGAGCAGGCAGGCCGCTAGGAGGGCCAGGACGCAGATCCACGGTGGCATGTGCGGGACGTCCGGGAGCAGGGCTCCGCGCATCCCCTCGCTGACGTAGGTCAGGGGGTTGATCGCGCAGAGGACCTGGAACCAGCGCAGGTGGTCCAGCTGGGCCCACGGGAACTGAGTCGCTCCGGTGAACATCAGCGGGGCCAGGATCACCGCGAACATGATGTTGATGCGGCGCGGTGGAACAGCAGCGCCCACGGTCATGCCGACCGATGCACCGGCGAACGAACCCAGCAGCATGCAGAGCAGGGCGAACGCGAGACCGCTGAAGTTCCAGTTGATCTCGCCCAGCATCACCATGCCGATCGGCACCATCAGCACCGCCGCGAACAGGCCGCGCAGCGCGCCGAAGAGCATCTTCTCCACCGCGACCCAGCTGATCGGCAGCGGCGCCAGCAGCCGGTCCTCGATCTCGCGGGAGAAGGAGAAGTCCAGCACCAGCGGGAACGAGGTGTTCTGCAGGGACACCAGGAACGCGTTGAGCGCGATCATGCCGGGCAGCAGGATCTGCGCGTAGCCGGGCTGGGCGTAGCCGAGTTCGCTGAGCACCTTGCCGAAGATGAACAGCAGCGCCACCGGCTGGACCAGCACCTGGGCCAGGAAGCTCGGCAGCTCGCGGCCCGTCACGAACACGTCGCGGGCGAGCACCGCGGTGAAGGCGCGCACCGGACTCATCGCAGTTCCCTCCCGGTGAGGTCGATGAAGACGTCTTCGAGGGTGGCCGCCCCCAACGCCAGGTCGCTGACCGAGATCCGCTGCTCGTGCAGGGTCTGCGCGACCGGCCCGAGCAGCGCGGCCGGCTCGACGCCGACGTAGAGCCGCAGCCGCAGCTCCGCCTCGCCGTCCGCCCCGGTGCTGCTGCCGATCTGCTCGACCCGCTGCACACCGTCCACATCGGACAACAGTGCGGAGATCCGGTCCGGCTCGTAGCCGTTCGGCCGCAGCGTCGCGTCCACCGTGCCGCTGCCCGGCAGCGATTTGATCAGCGCCTCTGGGGTGTCCAGCGTCAGCAGCTTGCCGTGGTCGACAACGCCGACGCGGTCGGACAGCTTCGCCGCCTCGTCCATGTCGTGCGTGGTGAGCACGACGGTCACGCCTTCGGCCCGCAGGTCGTTGATCCGGTCGTGCACGAACAGCCGGGCCTGCGGGTCCAGGCCGGTGGACGGCTCGTCCAGGAACAGCACCTCGGGCTTGTGGATCAGCGCGCGGGCGATCATCAACCGCTGCGCCTGCCCGCCGGAGAGGTCGTCGACGCGCGCCTTGGCCTTGTCGCCCAAACCCATCCGGTCCAGCAGCTCGTCGGCGAGGCGATGTCGTTCCGCGCGCGAGATCCCGTGGTAGGCGGCGTGCCAGATCAGGTTCTGCCGGGAGTTGAGCGAGCGGTCCAGGTTGACCCGCTGCGGTACCACCGCCACCTTGCTGCGCGCGGCCACCGGGTCCGCTGCCACGTCCACTCCGGCGACGCGGGCGGTGCCGCTGGTCAGCAGCACCCTGGTGGTCAGGATGCCGACCGTGGTGGTCTTGCCCGCGCCGTTCGGCCCGAGCAGCCCGAAGATCTCCCCGGCGTGCACCTGGAAGCTGAGCCCGTCGACCGCGTTGGTCCGGCTCTTCGGGTACCGCTTGACCAGATCGGTCACTTCAACCGCTGTGGTCACATCCGCCTTCTTCCGCACCACGTCCACTGAGGACACGAGCCGCTACGACGTCCGGTTCGACCATGAGCAGCCCGACCATCCGCCGGCCGACTGGGATCGCGCCAGCGGAAGAGGGTCAGGTTGAGTACTGCGTGCCCCGTGCTGGAGCAGTCGCCGACCGGTCAAGCCCACCAGCCTGGTCAGCGGCATCAGCTGCGGATCTTGCTCCGCGAAGCCGGGCACACCGCGATGATATCCGCGCCGAACGATGGGACGTCAAACAATTTTCGAAGCACCCCGGAGCAGTCGGTAGCCTGATCAAGTGACAGACCAGGACATCCGATGGCTGAACGACCGCGAAATGGCAGCTTGGCGCGCCTACATCGTGGGCAGCGCACTGCTCGAGCACCACCTGAACAAGGACTTGCAGCTCAGCCACAACCTGTCGATCGCCGACTACGAGATCCTCGTCCGGCTGTCCGAACGCCCCGACCAGCGGATGCGCATGAGCGAGCTGGCCAACGACGTGGCCCACTCCAAGAGCCGCATGTCGCACCAGATCCGCCGCCTGGAGAAGGCCGGCCTGGTCCGCCGCGACGAATGCCCGGACGACGGCCGAGGCGTCCTGGCGGTCCTGACCGAAGAGGGCGCGGCGAAGCTCCGCGAAGCAGCCCCGAGGCACGTGGCGAGCGTCCGCGAACACCTGGTCGACATCCTGGACGAGCAGGAGCAGGAGGTCATGGCCCGGATCTTCGACCGCCTGACGACCCACCTGGGCGGAATCAAGTAGCGGCCCGCCTGCACCCCGCGCCCGCCCGGTTGGCTACGCTGCGCCTGGAAGCGTGGCAGAGCGGCCGAATGCACTCGCCTTGAAAGCGAGCGTCGCGAGAGCGACCGGGGGTTCGAATCCCCCCGCTTCCGCTCAATGACCAGCACGAACAGGACCCGGTGGGGATCTTCCCCGCCGGGTCCTGTCGCGTCTGGTCTCAGTTTTTGGTCTCAGCTGGGCCTTCTTCGGCTTCTCCCGGAGCCCCTCCCCCACATGTGAGCAGTTCAGGTCTGGAGGGGGACCCGGTACACCTCGTCCGTCGGGTGCCCGGCCCGTTGGTGGACCTTCTTGACAGCCTCCTCGTTCGGCGCTTCGGACAGGCAGAAGACGACGCCGCTGTCGGGATCGGCCCAAGCATGCTTGAAGTCGACGTTCTCCTCGGACTGGATCGCCAGATCCGCGCGATGGGCTTCAGCGAGCTGTTCCGAGGTCAACCCGGCCATGTCGTGATGCACATCCATGAATTCCGGCATCGGTGGCTCCCTTCAAGGTGGCTGCCAACGGGCAACTCGGGACCGACATCTCGATGGTCCTACTCCGCACCTCTCACCGCCGTTCGACCTTCCGCGGCGAATCCTGCGCCCCCCCCATCACCGACATGGGCTGATGCGGGCGCCTGCGGCTGGTTGCGCGGATAGCCTCGGCGGCATGGCTCAGATCAATTTCAGCTCGAGGGTCGGCGTTTGGTGGACCAGCGACACCTGGTCGATCCGCGACGTGCGCGCCCGCGCCCGCGAGATCGAGGAACTCGGCTACGGCTCGCTGTTCTACGGCGAGGCGTTCGGCAAGGAGTCGTTCACCCAGGCCGGTGCGCTGCTGGGCGCCACGGAGCGGCTCGTGGTCGGAACCGGCATCGCCAACATCCACGCCCGGGACGCCAGCGCCGCCGAATCCGGCTCCCGCACGCTCAGCGCGCTGTACCCCGGGCGGTTCGTGCTCGGCCTCGGAGTCAGCCACGGCCCGCTGGTGGAGCACCACGCAGGTACCTACGCCAAGCCCTTGGCCACCATGCGCGAATACCTGCGTCGCATGGACGAGATGCCGGAGCAGGTCGAGCCCGGTGCGCAGCGCCCGGCCCGGCTGCTGGCCGCGCTCGGGCCGAAGATGATCGAGCTGTCCGGCACCGCCGGCGACGGCGCGCACCCCTACCTGGTCACCCCGGAGCAGACCGCCCGCACCCGGGAACTGCTCGGACCGGACAAGTGGGTGGTCAGCGAGCAAGCGGTGGCGCTGACCACCGACCGGGAGACCGGGCTGCGCCGAGCGCACCAGCACCTGCACATGTACTCGCAGCTGCCGAACTACCGGAAGTCGTGGCTGCGGCAAGGTTTCGACGAGTCCGACCTGGTCATCGGCGGCTCGGACAAACTGGCCGAGCACATGGTCGCGATCGGCGACGCCGAGGCGATCGCCGCGCACGTCCGGCGGCATCTCGACGCGGGCGCCGATCACGTGGTGATCCAGGTCCTCGGCGACAACAGCGCCGACGACCCGCTGCCCGCGCTGCGCGAGATCGCCCCCGCGCTGGGGCTGTGAGCGCTCCGGGGGTCTTCTTCGGCTGATCGTGCGATGAGTTCGGGGGCTTCGGGTGGTCTACCTGGTGACGACGTCCTGTTCAGGAGGGATAGCTATGTGGATCATCGCCGGCCACCTCAAGGTCGACGCCGACCAGCGGGATGCTTGGGTCGCCGCACACCACGACCTGCTCACCCGGGCACGTCGAGCGCCCGGGTGCCTCGACGTGGCGATCACCGCCGATCCGGTGGACCCGGAGCGCGTCAACAACTTCGAGCGCTGGGAGTCCTGGGATGCGATCGAGGCGTGGCGGAAGGTCGCGGCGGCTCCCGACACGGGCGTGGAGATGCGGGACGTCGAAGTGATGGCCTACGAGGTCGCCGGTCAGCGGCCTCCCTTCTGAACGCTCGCACAGCGGCGGTGGCGGAACCGGGGCTAGCGTGGCGGGATGACCCGTGGTTCCCTGCGGCTCGCCTCTGCGGTGGCGTTCGTGCTGGTAGCGGCGGCGTGCGGTACGAGCACGCCGCCCGCTCCGGCACCACCGGCGCCACCACCCAGCCCGCCCGCGACCACGGCGCCCAGCCCGACGCCCACGCCGCAGGTCGAGCACGCGCCGGCTGGTTTCGTGCGACTGCGCGACGTCGATCCCTCGATCATCGAGGAGGTCCGCTACGCCACGCCGCACAACTTCACCGGCGATCCGGTACCCGGCTACGACGAGCCGATGTGCGTCGTGACGCAGCCGCTCGCCGAGGCGCTCCACGCGGCGCAGCAACAGCTCGCGCCTCAGGGCTACACCCTCAAGGTCTACGACTGCTACCGGCCGCGACGCGCCGACGAGCGCTTCGTCGCGTGGGCTGAGGACGTCGGCGACCAGCGCATGAAGGCCGAGTTCTACCCGGGGCTGGACAAGTCGCGGTTGTTCACCGACGGCTACATCGCCGCGAGGTCCGGTCACAGCCGGGGCAGCTCGGTCGACCTGACGCTCGTGCGGCTTCCTGCCAGCCCCCAGCGCCCCTACGCGCCCGGTGAGCCGCTGACCTCGTGCACCGCCCCGGCCGCGCAGCGGTTCCCGGACAACAGCGTCGACATGGGCACCGGTTACGACTGCTTCGACAGCCTCGCGCACACCGACGCCCCGGGCGTGACCGGCGAGGCCGAAGCCAACCGGAACCTGCTGCGCGACGTGCTCACCTCGGTCGGCCTGAAGAACTACGCGAACGAGTGGTGGCACTACAACCTGCCGCACGAACCGTTCCCGGACCAGTACTTCGACTTCCCGGTGAACAGCGCGGCCTTCCGCTGAACGACCGCGCTAGTAGTCGAGGGAGGCGTACCAGTCGCCGCGACCTCTAGGGGTCAGGTCGAGGATGTGCCACACCGGGCTCAGCAGGTCTATGCCGCGTTCGTCGACCTCTTCGGACATGCGGGGGTGCGCCGAGTAGAAGTGGCGCACCTCGCCGCCGCCGTCGCGGGTGAACACCGACACCGTCGAGTCCTGGTTGCCCTCGTCGTCCTCGCTGCCCAGGTCGCGCTTGAAGGTGCTCTTCGCGGCGCTGAGGAGGCGCAGGTTCGTCCACCCGCGGTTGCGCGCGTGTTCGCGGAGCGCGGGCAGGTCGGCTGCGGCGACGATCGCGAGATCGGCGTTCTGCTCGACGTGGTGGGCGATTCCGTTGAACCCGTCGATCCACATGGTGCACATCGGGCACGGTTCGGTCTGCGCCTTCCCGTACATGAGGTGGTAGACGACGAGATCGCGATCGGGTCCGGTGAACAGCTCTCCCAGCCGCACCTCGCGCACCGGCTCATCACCGGCGTGCAGGTCGGCGGGGCCCTCCTCGAACACGTAGTCGTCGACGACGGGGCCCAGCGGTAGCCGGCGGCGCAGGTCGGCGACCCGCTCGCGATGCCGCATCAGCTCCATCTCGGCCTGGCGCAGCTCCTCGCGGGCGTGCACGTACTCGGCCGTCTCCCCGGTGAGATTGGTCTGGCGCATCGCTCTCCCCCAAACGTGGCCCTGCCCCCATCGTCTGCTCGCGCCCCGGGGCCCGCCAGGCTGAACCGGACTCAAAAGCGATTGCAAATCACAATCAGTCCATCTAGCATGAGTGTGATTGCAAGTTGCAATCAGTGGAGGGGCCATGGACGTCCTCGAACTCGACGGTGTCGAGCTGGCGGTCGATCGCCGCGGACCCGACGGCGCGCCGGCGCTGCTGCTCATCGCAGGTGGTGGCCAGTCGATGGACTGGTGGACGCCCGAGTTCTGCGACCAGCTCGGCGCCGGAGAACTGCAGGTCATCCGGTACGACCACCGCGACACCGGCCAGTCGAGCACGTCCGCGCCGGGTCAGCCCGACTACACCGGCGACGACCTGGCCACCGATCCGCTGCGCATCCTCGACACTCTCGGCATCGCCGACGCGCACCTGGTGGGCATGTCGATGGGTGGCGGTATCGCGCAGAGCATCGCGGTGCGCGCCCCCTCGCGGGTGCGGTCCCTGACGCTCGTCGAAACCAGCCCCGCAGGCGGCGACCACGGCGAACTGCCGCCGCCGACCCCCGAACTCGCCGCGACCTGGGCGGAACCCGAGCCGGAGATCGACTGGTCCGACGAGGCCGCGGTCATCGACTACCGCGTCGACGTCGAGCGCCCCTTCGCCGGCCCGCTCGGGCTCGACGAGGCGCGCGTGCGCGCCCTGGCGACGCGGGAAGTGCGCCGCAGCCGCAACATGGCGTCGACGATGGCGAACCACTTCATCGCCGAACCCGGAAACCCGGTGGACCCGGCCGAAATCCGCGTGCCGACCCTCGTCCTGCACAGCATCGACGACCCGCTTTTCCCCTTCCCCCACGGAGAAGCGCTGACCCGCGCAATCCCAGGCGCCCGGCTCCTGCGCCTGGAGGGAGTGGGCCACGAAATCCCACCACCTGCGGTGTGGAACGTGGTCATCCCAGCACTGCGCAAGCACCTGACGGCCTGACGAAGCGCCCACCCGTATCCCGGTGCGGCATAACGGGTTCGGACTTCCTCCCAGCGCGTGGGTTGACGAGCGGGCACACTCCGAGTGATGAGCTTCCGCGATCAAGTCCCGACCCGCGAGCAGATCGATGCACTCGACGAAGAGTTGCAGGTCAGTGCTGGAACCACCTATGGCGTTGAGGTTTCGGCTGTGCTCGATTGGCTGCGCGAGGAGCGGCCGAACGGCGGAGCGCACCTGGCGCGCTTCCGGTTCGGTCCGCACCCGGTGTTCGACTGGTTCGCCACCCGCAACCGATTGCCCGAGTTGAACTGCATGCTCGACCACCCGGCTGTTCGCAGCGCTCTGCCGGAGGCGTTCCAACGGCCGTTCCCGCTCCCTGAAGCCGTGGAGCGCCGCCTGAAGGGCTGGAACCCCGGGGTGGCGATTCAGCTCAGCAGGGAGTGGGCTTGGAGCTTGTACGCAGGCGGTATGTACACATCCGTCGATCTGACCTTGTCCGCAGGTGAGCGGGACCAGCGAGCCCACCGGGCCATCAACGCGGCGGAAGCGTTGTACGCGGCCTTGTTCGGCGATCGGTACGCCACCGTCAACGTTTACAAGACGCCAGACCCGTGGTCCGCGTGGTTCCCCGGCCTGTTCAACATCACATGGGTGGCCTACGACCTGGACCAACGAGCATTGCTGCTGCTGTGCTTGACCGACATGGACTGACGGCGCTGGAAGTCAGGCCGGGGTTTCTCCGCCGGAGAGCCAGTGGAGGGCTTCGGTTGCGGTGGGGCAGCCTGCCGTGGTCAGGGCGAGGTTGGCCAGGGAGGCTTCGTGGGTTTGTTCGTCGGCTGCCGCTACGCAGTCGCGGACCACCTGGACGTGGAAGCCGAGATCTGTTGCGTGGCGGGCTGTTTGCTCCACCGTCAGGTTCGTGGCGACTCCCGTGATGAGGAGGGAGTCGATGCCGCGGTCCCGGAGTCGCGCGGGCAGGTCGTTTCCGGCCAGACCGGAGAGCTTCTGGTTGTCCACCACCAGGTTCGGCTGGTCCGCCATCTGCTCGATCAGGGCTGCGCCCGGGGCGGCCGGGCGGAACGACTCCTGGGATTCGCCCACTGCCTGCATGAATCCGGTGTTGCGGACCAGTTCTCCCTCGTCCTCCGGGATGGTGAAGCGGGTGAACACCAGGGTCGCTCCCGCTTCGGCCGCGGCGGCGTGGAACCTCGTCGCCCGCCCGACGACACCGCTGCTGGCGACCGGCTCGGCCAGCATGGGGCCGAAGAAGCCCTCGGGCTCGATCACGTTGACCTGCCAGTGGAGTGCCAGCACGGCACAACTGCGCGCGTCCATCCGCCCGATTCTGCCCCAGCCCGATCCCGCTCGGCACGCGATTGTCAGGACTGCCGGGCACACTCCTCGGCATGTCCGCTCAGACCCACCACGCACTCGACTACATCGAGATCGGCGTCGACGACTTCGCCGCCGCAAAGGCCTTCTACGGCGGCGCTTTCGGCTGGACGTTCACCGACTACGGGCCCGGTCCGGCCTACGTCGGCATCAACGGCTCCGGCGGTGAAGTCGGAGGCTTCCGGCTGACCGATGAGGTTTCCGCTGGTGGGCCGCTGGTCCTGCTGTACTCGGACGACCTCGACGCGAGCGCTCAGGCGGTTCGCGACGCGGGCGGGTCCGTCGTGCGGGGACCCTACGAGTTCCCCGGCGGGCGGCGCTTCCACTTCCACGACCCGGCCGGGAACGAGCTCGGCGTCTGGTCCGCCGGGTGAGCGGCGCCCGGAGAACAATGTTCTCCGGGTTGCTTGAAATGGTTTTGGGATTTGTTCTTGGTGCGGTTCGGAATTCGCTGGCATCATTCGTCGAGTTCGTTTTCTCGACCTGATGAGGAAAAGTGAAGAAGTTCATCGCACCGGTGGTCGGATTGATCCTGCTGGGCCTGGCCGGATGTGGCGCTTCCAGCGAGCCGACAGCTCCGGAACCGAACGCCCAAACCGCACCTGAGCAGGGAGAACCCCAGGCCGGGGCGATCGAGGTCGGCGGCAAGGACGTCGCTTTCGGCGAAACCGCGGGCATCAGCAACGAGAACGGCGGGACGTACGCCATCACCGCCGGTCCGCTGCAGGACCTCGCCGAATTCTCGGTTCCGCCGGAGGGGAAGTACGTTTCCGTCGACGTCGACGCGAAATTGGTCAGCGGGACCGGTGGTGCCGTCGCTTCCGTCGATTTCATGCTGGTCGACGGGGCGGGCACCGAGTACCCGAGCGCTGCGCCGAACGGGGAGAGCCTGGACGGCGTGCTCTTCGCGACGCTCCTGACGCAGGGCGATGCTGACAGCGGGAAGGTGTTCTTCGACGTCCCCGCCGATGCCGCCGGACTGAAGCTGGTCTACCAGCCGCTCACCGCCACCGAGCCGAGCGGCAGCTGGACCTGATCCCCGTTCTGCCTGGAACTGCGTGCAGTTCCAGGCAGAACCGTCAGCCGACGTGGGCGGCGATGGTGTGCAGGACCTCGCGGATTTCGGTGTTCTCCTCGATCGTGCCCGAACCTGCCTGCGGCGGACGGGTTTCCCGGATCACGGGACGACGTCGAGCCAGACGAGGTGGTGGTCCGAGGCGTCGTTGAGTCGGGACAGCTCGTCGTCCGAGGTCGGCCAGAACACCTCGGCGCGCAGCGGGATCAGCGGCGCGGACGGCAGGACGTAGTCGATCCGGAGGTTGCCCGGCGACTCGTCGTTGAAGTCGCCAGTGTCGAGGAACGGGTCACCGCGGTGGTTCTCGTTCGCGCCGCCCTGGGTCTCGCTCGCCTCGACCGCTCCGGCGCTGCCCGGCCGCGGGTCGATCACGCGCGGGGCCTGGAGCAGCTGGCGGATTCCGTTGCTGTCGCCGTCGAACGGGTCGGAGTTCTGGTCGCCGGCGACGACGAACTGGGACCCCGGCTCGAGACCACCGCGCTCGCCCCGGTCGTCGTAGATGTAGTCGCCGCGCTTCGGCGTCACGTAGTCCGCCCAGAACCGGATCTCGTCCTGGTTGCGCAGGACGTTGCGCTTCTCCGGGCCGTCGAAGGCGGGCGGCGTCGGGTGCGAGGTGAGGAAGTGCACCGTGCGGCCGTCGACGTCGATCGGCAGGTCCCAGTGCGACTTCGAGGACAGGCGGACCTGCTCGAGCTCCTCCGGCGAGAACCAGTCCGCGGGTTCCGGGGTCGCCGGGTCGTCCGGCAGGCGCGCGCCCGGCATGTCCGCCCAGCGGAACTGCTGGAACGTGCGGGCCGGGCCGATCGGGTACTTCGACAGCACGACCATGCCGTACTGGCCGGGGAACGCGCCGAAGCCGTGGGCGTCGCCCGGGCCGCCGACGGCGCCGTCGTTGTCGAGGTCCATCCCGGACGGCACGCCGGTGTTGACCGGGGCGGTGTAGGCGTAGGGGTAGTCGATCGGGTCGGCGCCGTGCTGCCCGCGGGCGAGGTAGTTGGCGCGGAAGGCGTCGACCGCCGCGCCGCCCTCGACGTAGTCGAACTCGTTGAGCAGCAGCACGTCCGGGCGGGTCCGCTGCACCAACTCGGCCACCTCCTGCGCCTGCGGATCGTCCGGTGTGGACAGATTCGCCAGCAGCTCGCCCTCGGCGGAGCGGTTGAGCGAGGCGTTGAACGTCGCGAACCGCACCGGTTCGGCCGCGTTCGCGGTCGGGGTCACCAGTCCGACGGCCACCGCCGCCGCCACCAACGCGGCACCCTTCACGACATTCCTCCTCGTGCGATCAGCGGAACCGACCGCAGTTTCCATTGAAACTGCGGTCACCGGACTGCAGTTTCAATTGAAACTGCGGTCGGAGCACCAACGCCGGGCGCAACTCCGGTTGAACTTTCCGGTCCACCAACCGAGAACGTGCGGGGCACCCGGAAGGCACCCCGCACGTTTCAGGTGGTCAGGCCAGGTTGTGGCCGTGGCCGACCTTCGGGCCGGCGCTCTGGACCGTCAGAGCGCTCTGCTGGGCGCGCAGCTTCGCGCGCTCCTCGCGGCTCTGCACGCCGTTGACGCCCTCGGTGCTCTGCGAGTACGCCTGCACGACGTTGGCCATGCCCTTGGTCATCCGCTCCAGGGCAACGCGGTCGATGTTGGACAGGTTGTCACCCGCGCCGTGGTAGTTCGGGTCGAACGCGACGCCCGCGGTGCCACCCCACTTGGCGGCCTGCTCCTCGGTCTTCAGGTCCTCCACCCCGGTGTGCATGCCACCGGACGGGATGCCCACCGCGATGAACTCGCCGTAGTCGGAACGTCCGTTGAACTCGCTCGGCTCGGACTCGACGCCCTGCGCCGCCATCGCCGCGATGAAGTCGTTCTTGATCTGGCCCGAACCCACCGGACCCGAGGGACCACCGGTGGAGCCGTCACCGTCGTAGACGAAGTAACCGGCGTTCGGCGAGCCGATCATGTCGAAGTTCATGTACAGCGCGATGTCCAGCTGCTCTTCCTGGCTCAAGCTCTGCACGTACTTCGTCGAGCCGACCAGGCCGGACTCCTCCGCGCCCCACCAGGCGAACCGCACCGCGTTCTGGTTGCCCTTCGGGCTGCCGCCCAGCTTCAGCGCGGTCTCCAGCAGACCGGCGCTGCCGGAACCGTTGTCGTTGATGCCGGGGCCTTCCGGCACGCCGTCCAGGTGCGCCCCGGCCATCACCACGTTGTCGGCGCGCCCGGTCTTGGTCTGCGCCACCACGTTCCGGGTGGTCACGGACTCGAAGCGGGCCTGCACGTCGAGCTTCACCTCGGCACCGGCCTGACCGGCCAGCGCCTGGCCGACCTGCTGGGTGACGCCGGCGGTGGGGATGCGCCCCGCGTCCGCGTCGCCGAGGGTGCCGTTGAGCGGGCCTTCGACGTTGTTGTAGATGATCGCGCCCACCGCACCGGCCTCGGAGGCGATCCGCTGCTTGTCCGCGAAGGAGCAGGCGCCGCGCGAGATCAGCACGACCGTGCCCGCGACGTTGGCGCCGTCGTAGTCGGTGGCCTCGCAACCGGGGGTTTCGTCGACCGGCGCGACCGCCAGCGGCGCGGTCAAACCGCCCTGCGGGGTCGCCGGGGAGTACTCCAGCGCGTCACCCTCGACCGGCTGACCCGCGACCGCCAAGCTGAACGAGTCCTTGAAGTACGCCTCGTAGGTGAATTCCGGGGTCGTCACGTCGAATCCGGCGCGCTTCAGCTTGTCGACGACGTAGTCGACGCTGGCCTCGTAGCCGGGCTGACCGGACGCGCGGTTCCCGCCGTTCTGGTCGGCGATCCGCTGCAGCGCGATCAGGTGCCTGTTCACAGCGTTGCCATCGATCGACGAGCCGAGGTCCGGTGGGGCCGCGCTGACCGGGGTGACAGCGAGCATCGTCGCCGCGCAGCTCGCGGCCAGAACGGTCATCGCACGCTTTGATGTGATGGTTCGCAAACTCATCATGCTCCCCGTTTCGGGTGGTTTTCGTGGCGATAGCCTTGAGAAGATCACGCAACGAAGTCAAGGACTTACCGAGAAGCGTTAAGAACCAGGGATTATTTCCCGTTTTTCCCGCATTGTGCGACTCGTCCGATCGACCTGCACCGCCGGTTCACCCGACCCGGACTACCGTCGCGGACATGTACGCGATCGCGATCCGCGAGCCGGGTGACCCGGACGTTCTGGAATGGACCGAACACCCCGACCCGCGCCCGGGACCGGGCGAAGTGCTCATCGACGTCGTCGCCAGCGCGGTCAACCGCGCCGACCTGAGCCAGCGGGAGGGCAACTACCCGCCGCCGAAGGGCGCCAGCGAGATCCTCGGCCTGGAGTGCTCCGGCACCATCGCCGAACTGGGCGAAGGAGTCGAGGGCTGGCAGGTCGGCGACGAGGTCTGCGCGCTGCTCGCCGGCGGCGGTTACGCCGAACGCGTTGCGGTGCCCGCCGAACAGGTGCTGCCCAAGCCCGCCGGGGTCGACCTGGTCGACGCGGCCGGGCTGCCCGAGGTGTGCTGCACCGTGTGGTCCAACGTGATCATGGAGGCCGGGCTCCGAAGTGGACAGCTGCTGCTGGTGCACGGCGGCGCGGGCGGCATCGGGACCTGCGCGATCCAGATCGGCCGGGCGCTCGGCGCGCGGGTCGCGGCGACCGCGGGATCGGCGGAGAGCCGGAAGCTGTGCGCCGAGCTCGGCGCGGACCCGGTGATCAGCTACCGCGACGAGGACTTCGTCGCGGCCGTGAAGGAGCTCGGCGGCGCTGACGTCATCCTCGACAACATGGGCGCGTCCTACTTGGACCGGAACCTGTCCGCGCTGGCGCCGGACGGGCACCTGGCGGTCATCGGCATGCAGGGCGGCCGGAAGGCCGAGCTGGACCTGGGCAAGATGCTGGTCAAACGGCTGCACCTGTCGGTGCTGGGATTGCGCGGACGTCCGGTGGCGGGCCCGCACGGCAAGGCCGCGGTCGTCACCGACGTGCGGGAAC
>NZ_JBEOVY010000206.1:0-13602 GCF_040295745.1 Saccharopolyspora sp. NPDC002686 | reverse complement strand
GGAAATCAGAGGTCTGATTTCCATTGAATTTGCGGATCACGGGTGCGTCAGGACGGGGTGGGGAGTTCGAGCTGGGCCGTGTCCTGGGTGAGGGCGACGACTCGGCCGCCGAGGTCGCCGAGTTCGCGGAGGCGCTCCGGGGCGTTGCCGTCGAGGCGGACGGTCGTGGTGGTGCGGGGGGTCGTCGCCAGGGCTTCGAGGGACCGGCGGGCCGCGTAGCCGGAGTCCACTGTGGACTTCAGGCCGCCGGTGGAGGCGAGGGAGCCGCGGGCCGCGCCCAGCCGGCCGAGGGCGTCGTCGACCGCGTCGAGCAGGGCGCTCCGGTTGCCCTCGGTCATGGCCCGGACCAGGTCCGGGGAGCTGCCCGCGACTCGCGTGCCGTCGCGGAAGGAACCCGCGGCCAGCGACAGCGAGAGCGGTCCGCCGTCCGCGCCGACGGCGGCGAGGACCGCGGCGAACACGTGCGGGAGGTGGGAGATCCGGGCGACGGCCGAGTCGTGCGCGGCAGCGGAGGTGGGCACCACCTGGGCGCCGCAGTCCAGCGCCAGCTGCGCGGCCTCCCGCCACGCTTCGAGGGAGGTGTCCTCCTCGATGGTCACCGCCCAGGCCGCGCCCCGGAACAGCTCGGCCGAACCGGCCTCCCAGCCGGAGCTCGACAGGCCGGCCATCGGATGTCCGCCCGCGTAGCGGGCTTCCGGCAGGACGCTGCGGACCTCGGCGTCGACCGGGTCCTTGACGCTGACCACGTCGGTCAGCCACGCGTCGGGGGCGTGCTCGGCGATCTTGCGCAGCACGCCGCGGACGGCGGTCACCGGCGTCGCCAGGACGATCAGCGCGTCCTCGGCGGCGGCGCGGCTCAGCGCCTCGTCGATCTCGAGGGCCTCGAAGCCGTCCGCCCGCGCTGCGTCGGCGTCGGCTTCGGATTTGGTGCTGCCCCAGGCGGGGCGTCCGGCGGCGGAGGCGGCCCGCAGCACCGAGCCGCCGATGAGTCCCAGTCCGATCACGCACACGGCACGCATCCGTCCATCCTGCCCGAACCCGACCGGTCACCGCGCACCCGGTCGAGCGGGATTCGGTGCCCGGAAGGTTACGAGCGCGCAATAGTGCTTTCGGGTGGCGTTCGCACGCTTTACGGTGTCCCCATGACGCTGCAGGAGCCGGTCGCGGGCTTCGCCGTCGCCGTGGTGCGCGAAGACGGGCGGTGGCGGTGCAGCGCGATGGACAAAACCGCGCTGACCGGCTTGGACGCCTCGATCACGGCGTTGCGCGAGCTGCGTTCCACGGGTGCCGTGTTCGGCATGTGCAATGTGGACGACGAGTTCTTCGTGCTGATCCGGCCGGTACCCGGTGGGGTGGACCTGCTGCTGTCGGACGCGGCCGCGGCGCTGGACTACGACATCGCCGCCGACGTCCTCGACCTGCTGCGCGTCGAACCGCCCGACGAGGACGACGAGGAGGTCTGGCCGGAGGGCAACCTGTCCATCCTGTCCGACCTGGGGCTGCCCGAGGGCGAGCTGCTGGTGATCATCGAAGAGGTCGACCTCTACCCGGACGAGCAGCTGGTGATGATCGCCCAGCGCTGCGGGTTCGGGGACGACTTCGAGAAGCTGCTGGAGAAGTTGGAGCAGTGAGCGATTCCGGTTTCCGCGCCGGTGACGTCGAGCTGGTGCGGGCCGCGCTGCGCGTCGCCGCCGAAGCACCGTCCACAGGGGATGTTCCGATCGGCGCGGTCGTGGTCGACCAGGACGGCCGGGTGCTCGCGCAGGCGCACAACCAGCGCGAAGCCCTCCAGGACCCCACCGCGCACGCCGAGATCCTCGCGCTGCGCGCCGCGGCCGCGGTGCACGGCGACGGCTGGCGGTTGGAGGGCTGCACCCTCGCGGTCACGGTCGAGCCCTGCACGATGTGCGCGGGCGCGTTGGTGCTGGCCAGGGTGGCTCGAGTGGTGTTCGGGGTGTGGGAGCCGCGCACCGGTGCCGTCGGATCGCTGTGGGACGTGGTGCGCGACCGCAGGCTGAACCACCGGCCCGAGGTCGTCGGCGGGGTGCTGGCCGACGACTGCGCCGCCGTGCTGGAGGAGTTCTTCGCCACCCATCGGAGTGATATCGACCGCTGAGCCGTAATGCGGCGGCTATCCGGGTACCCGAACTGGTGCACGTGTTCCCGAAGGGATGGAGTGACCGATGGGTGTGTTCGACAAGGCCAAGCAGCAGGCGGAGCAGCTGGTCGGACAGGCGAAGGAAGCCCTCGGCAAGGCCACCGGGAACGATGAGGTGAAGCGCGCCGGGCAACGCGACAAGATCGAGGGCGAGGTCAAGGAAACCGGCCAGGACATCAAGGACCGGGCTGCCGGAGCCGTGGACGAAGCCAAGGATCGCCTCCGCAAGGACGACGACAGCTAGGGCCGCTGCCGCGAAGGACGAGTTCAGCGGCCTTTGCGGAATATTCCACCGGTTCGGGTGGCCTGTCCTGGGCACCTTCGAGACCGGGGCCTGTGACGATGGGTCCGCTCCGCTACGTCGGGGCGGACCCATCGCGTTGCAGGGGAGTGACGTGGAGCCGACCGATGCGGTGTTGGCAGAGCGCATCGCCGCAGGTGACGATGCTGCCTTCGAACAACTGGTGCACCGCTGCTCGGCCCCGCTGCTGGGCATGGCGCTGCGGATGCTGGGCGATCGCGCGGACGCCGAGGACGTGGTCCAGGACGCGTTCCTCACGGTGTGGCGGCGGGCTGGAGAGCTCGTCGAACCGGCGGCTCTGCGCACCTGGCTGTTCCAGATCGCGCGCCGCCGCTGCCTGGTCGTCCTGCGCTCCAGGCGCACCCGTCGAACCGAGCCGGTGTGGTCGGTGCCGGAGCAGCGCTCGGTCGCCGGTGGTGCGCCGCTGGCCGACCCGGAGCGGGCGGTCGAGGCGGGTGCCGGGGTGATCGAGCTGCTGCGCGCCCTGGGTGACCTGCCGCCGCCGCAGCGCCAGGTCTGGGTGCTCGCCGAGCTCGACGGCCTGTCCTACCTGGAGATCGGCGAGCGCGTCGGCGCAGGTGAGCAGGCGGTTCGAGGTCGCCTGTTCCGCGCCCGGACCGCACTGGCGGAAGCGCTCCGCGCTTGGCGCTGACCCCCTCGTCGAGTCGCGCGACCCGACCTGTAACCTAGTCGGCGGTAGCGTGTCCGAGCGGCCTAAGGAGCACGCCTCGAAAGCGTGTGTGGTTAACAGCCACCGTGGGTTCGAATCCCACCGCTACCGCTCGAAAGGGCCGGTTCCCGCAGGGGACCGGCCCTTCTTCATCCCCAGGCCTGCGCATTCCCAGGTCTGCCGGTCGCGGAGGTTCCAAGGAACCTCGAAGAAAACCCGGTCAAGCTGAGCAGGGTCCGATCCGACTTGATCAGGAGTCCTGCATGCCTGTGTTCCTCAACGGACTACCCGTGCACGTCCTCGTCGTGCACGCCGTCGTCGTCCTGGTGCCACTGGCAGTGCTGGCCACGGTGACCGTGGCGGTCTGGCCCGCCGCGCGCCGCCGGTACGGCTGGCTCGCCGTCGCCGTCACTGCTGCCGCCACCGCGTCGGTACCCGTGGCGACGAGCAGCGGCGAAGGGCTGGAGCACCGGCTCGTCCCCACCGAGCTCATCCGGCAGCACACCCACCTCGGCGACCAGCTCCTGGTCTTCGTGGCCGGTCTGCTCGTCGCAGGCACCGCGCTCGTGTGGCTGGACCGGCGATCACGCCGCGAGGGATCAGGAGCGACCAGCCGTCTCGCGATGAAGTCGATCGTCGCGGCGCTCGCCGTCGCCACGATCGTCCTCGCAGCGGTGTCGGCTGTCCAGGTCGTGCGAATCGGCGATTCGGGAGCCCGGGCCGCCTGGGCGCAGACCCACTACGCAGCACCGCAGCCGGAGAAGGCGGACGACTGACGTCTCACGGGATCGCCGTCTGGACCTGGACCGGTGGCATGCTCCGGCGGGCCAGGAGGGCTCGGCCCGGTGGGAGGGTCCGGGAGGCCGTCGCGTTGATCAGGCGGCCTTCCATCCGGTCGCCGGAGAACAGGACTCCCGGGCTGCCCATGTCGCTCAGGGACTGGGTGAGCGGTTCGAACAGGAAGCGGGACGCGCCGCCGGTCCGGCGGGTCAGGACCAGGTGCAGGCCCAGGTCGCGGCCCTGCGGGGCGAACTCGGCCAGCGGGGCCAGCGGGTTCCCGGAGGCCGTGGACACCAGGTCGTAGTCGTCGACCACGACCACCACCTCCAAGCCGTCCCACCACGACCGGTCGCGCAGCTGCTGGGGCGTGACGTCCGGGCCAGGCATCCGCTCCTTCAGACCCGTGCACACCTCCTGGACGACCTGCGCGGTCTGCGTGGCGGACGTGCAGTAGGCCAGCAGGTACTCCTCCGGCACCTCCTCGAGGTGGGTGCGGCGGTAGTCGACCAGCACGATGCCCAGCTCCGACGCGGTCATCCGGCCGGTCAGCTGGGTCAGCAGGCTCGACACCAGCGTCGACTTGCCGGTCTGCGGATCGCCGTAGACCTGCAGGTGCGGGTCGTTGCCGAACAGGTCGAGGCGGGCCGGGCCGAGGTCGCGCTCGGACAGGCCGAGCACCAGGCCGGGGGCGTTCGGGTCGTCGTGACCCGGGATCGCGCGCAGCTTGACGCGTTCCGGCAGCACCTGCACCACCGGGACCGCGCCGTCCGGCCAGCGCTGGGCCACCTCGGCGATGAGCTCCTGCACACCGGTGGTCAGGTCGTCGGTGGTGGCGCTGCCGTCGATGCGCGGCAGCGCGACCTGCGCGTAGTTCTCCGACGGCACCAGGACCCGGCCGGGCTGGTCCTTCGGCAGCTCGTCGGCCGCGCGGCGGTCGATGTGCGACTCGAACGGGTCGTTGAGCCGCAGCTCCAGCCGGCCGCCGAAGGAGGACGCCAGCCGGACGCGGACCTGGTTGCCGGCGTTGGCGGTCAGCACGGTGTGCACGCCCAGCGCCGGCCCCCGGCCCGCGATGTCCATGACCACTTCTTCCAGGTCCAGATCGGATTCGCGCAGCACGCCCCAGCCGTCGAGCACCAGGAACACGTCGCCGAACACCGACGGCGGGACCTCGCCCGCCGCGCGACGGCGGCGCAGTTCGGCGGCGGAATCCAGGCCGTGCACCCGGAACAGGCGCTCCCGCTCGTCGAGCATGCCCTGCACGTCGGAGATCGTCCGGCGCACGCGGTCCGGGTCGGCTCGGGTGGCCACCGCCGCGACGTGCGGCAGCTGCTCGAAGGGGACCAGCGTGCCGCCGCCGTAGTCGACGCAGAAGAACGCGACCTGGCCCGGCGCGTAGCGCAGGGACATCGACGCGAGCATGCTGCGCACCAGCGTCGACTTGCCGGTCTGCGGCGCGCCCAGCACCACGAGGTTGCCCTCGGCGCCGGTGAAGTCCCACTCCAGCGCCTGCTGCCGCTGCTCGGCGGGGATGTCCTCGATGCCCAGGAGCGCGGTGACGCGCTGCGGATCGGCTGCGGCGCCGTCGGCTTCGAAATCCAGCACGCGGTCCAGCGGCAGCGCGGACGGCAGCGGATCGACCCACACCTGCCGCACCGGGCGGGCACCCGACTCGACCAGCCGCTGCACCGCCACCTGCAGCACCGTCCGATCGGACTCGGCGGCCTGGTCGGCGGCGTCCTGCGCGGCCTTGCGCGCCAGGTCCCGGCGCTGCTGGAGGAACCCGGCCAGCCCGTTGGTCGCGGTGTAGGGGACGACGAGATCGCTGCCGCGCTCCCGCTCCCGCGGCGGGCGGTACGGGGTGGTCACCAGGGCGGCCTTGAAGCGCTCGAAGACGCTGGTGTCGACCTTGAGGTAGCCCGAGCCCGGTTCCGGTGGCAGGTGGTAGGCGTCGGGAACGCCGATGACGTCGCGGGATTCGCCCTCGCTGAAGGTCCGCAGCCCGATCCGGTACGACAGGTGCGATTCCAGCCCGCGGATCTTGCCGGACTCCAGCCGCTGCGTGGCCAGCAGCAGGTGCACGCCGATCGACCGGCCGATCCGGCCCACCGCCACGAAGAGGTCCGCGAACTCGGGTTTCGCCGACAGCAGCTCGCTGAACTCGTCGATGATCACCAGCAGGTGCGGCAGCGGTTCCAGCGGCGCGCCGGTGGCCCGCAGGTCCTCGTAAGCGTCCACATTGGGCAGATCGACGCCGGCCTGCTTGCCGGCGTCGGAGAGCAGCTGCTGGCGGCGCAGCATCTCGCCGTCCAGCGCGTCGCGGAACCGGTCGACCAGCGACAGGTCGTCGGCCAGGTTCGTGATCATGCCCGCCAGGTGCGGCAGCTGCCGCATCCCGGCGAAGGTCGCGCCGCCCTTGAAGTCCACCAGCAGCAGCGCCAGCCGGTCCGGCGAATGCCCGATGACCAGCGAGCTCACCAGCGTGCGCAGCATCTCCGACTTGCCGGAACCCGTCGCCCCGACGACCAGTCCGTGCGGGCCCATCCCGCCGAAGGCCGATTCCTTCAGGTCCAGCATGACGGGGTGCCCGTCCACGCCGATGCCGATCGGCACCCGCAGGAACTCGCGCATCGGGCGCGGCCGCCAGGTGCTCGCGGTGTCCAGCGCGGCGACGTCCGGCACGCCGAGGACGTCGGCGAGCCCGACGGTCGAGTTCAGCAGCTCCTCGCCCTCGGACTCCACGACCACCAGCGGGGCGAGTTCGCGGCCCAGCGAGGACAGCTCGGCCGGGGACAGCCCGTCGGCCCGGAACCGGGTGCTCTCGCCGGAGATCCGCGCGCTGCCGTCCGGGACGACCTCGACGCGCAGGTCGACGCGTTCCGGTTCCTCGCGAGGGGTGCCGAGCAGGCAGATCAGGTGGATGCCCAGGTCGGCCAGCGACGTTCCGGCCGCGGCCTCGATCCCGGCCAGCGACGGCTGCGCCTCGCCGTCCACCACGACGACCAGCCGCTGGGTGCCCGCGCCCGGCGGCTTGCCCCGGCGCCGGGACAGGTCCTCGCGGCGGTGCTCCAGCTCGTCGGCCAGCAGCTGGGCGAGTTCGCCGGTGGTGGAGCTGATCAGCCGGACCGGCACGGGACCGTCGGCGCGCGAGTCGTCCAGCGTGTGCGGAAGCCACTTGGCCCAGTCCCACTGCTCGGCGAAGCGCTCGTGCCGGACCACGGCCAACCGCACGTCGTCCGGGGAGTGGAACGCGACGAGCTGCCCGACCAGCGCCCGCGCCACCCGCCGACCGGCCTCGCGGTCGCCGACGATCGACACGCAGCCCGCCTGGGCGAGCCGGATCGGCACCGGCTGATCGGCCAGCGACTCGTACCGGGTGACCAGCTGCTGCGCCGTGCCCAACGACACCGGGTCGTAGCTGACCAGCGGATTCGAGTCGTCGACGAGCAGGTTCAGCGGGCGGGCCAGCGGACGCGGGCCGATGCCGATCCGCAGCTCCAGGAAGTCCGGCGAGGTGGCCCGCCGCTCCCAGCGGCGCTGCGGCAGGCGCGAGACGTCCAGGAGCGTGTGCGGATCGGGATGCCGGAACGCCGCGCCGTCGCGTTGCAGCGCGACGATCTCCCGCAGCGTCCGGCGCAGGTCTTCGAGGTAGTCCAGGTAGCGCTCGCGCTGCAGCCGCATCCGCTTGCGCGGGCCCGAGCGGCTGCCGATGAACAGCACCACGCCCAGCGCCACCGAGGCGATCAGGAACAGCATGCCCGCGGCGGCGAACAGCGGCCGGTCCTGGTTGGTGAGCGTGATCAGCAGCGACCCCGACCCGGACACCAGCGGCATGATGATCATCGCCGCGCTGGTGGACTGCGGGGTCGCGTCCGACTGCTGCGGCGGCGCGGCCACCACGATCGGCTCGACCCCCGGATCCGGCACGTCCAACCGAGCCGGACGCCGCACCTGCGTCGTCCCCACCTGACTACCTCACGAGATCAGTTCGACGGCTCCGCGCTCAGCGGCGTCGGCCTCTTCACGAACGAGCCCGGCGGTTCAGCCGGACAGCTGGGTGCCGGTGTCGACGCAGCGGGTGGCTCCGGTGACACCGCCCTCCGGCTCCTCGTCGTTGACGGTCACGTTCATGGTGACGTCACCGCGGGTGACCTTGTAGGTGATTCCCGTCCGGTTCCGCGGTTCGCGAACCCCGTTGGCCTGCAGGAACGGTTCCAGCACTTCCTGGCCGGTGCGGCCGTCCACCTTGACCTGGACCGAGTAGATCCACTGGTACTCGGTGCTCGGCTTGCCGTCCGGACCGGTGCCGGACATGCCGCAGGGCTCCGCGCGGTCGGTGTCGGCTTCCGTGCCGGTCACCCCCGGCAGCTCGCCGACCAGCTGGTCCACCGCGGCGCGGACCTTCTGAGCTTCGGAGTTGAGGACTTCCTCGCTCTCCACTTTCCCTCCCTCGGCAGGTCGTTCCGGCTGGCCGCCGGGAGTCGCACAACCAGCGGCCGAGACCAGAACGGCAGACGCGACGATTCCGATGAGGCCCTTGGGTTTCACTTGACGTCCTCGTACTCCGGCTCGTAGTTGGGCAGATCCACCTGCTCCCGCTCGATCACACCATGCCCCGTGTCGATCTGCGCCGGTTCCTGGTACACCTCGACCTGGCCGCCGGTGTGGACGTTGTACATGTTCCACCAGGCGTCCGAGTCGTAGGAGAACACGTTGCTGTGCGACTTCGTCGGACCCGCGATGACCGAACCCGGCTTCTCGCCGTCGGGCACGTTCTTCGGGTCGTCCGAGTAGCGGCCCGTCTCCAGGCGCGTGACTCCGTCGAACTCGTCCGGGTCCGCGCCGTGGCCCAAGTTGCCCATCCCGAGCCAGTCCGGGCCGTTCTTGCCCTGGATGGCGCCGATCGCATCGCTCGGTGCCGTCATGGAGTACCGGGAGACGTGCTTGTTCGGGTTGTTGTAGTCGTCCGGGCTGTCCACGTTGTGCCCCATGCCCGCCGACTCGATGTGCAGAACCCGGTTGGCGTCCATGCCGTGCACTTCGCCCTTGCCGACGACCGCGCCGCCGTAGGAGTGGCCGGACACGGTGATCCCGAGGTCGTTGTCGGGGACGTTCCTGTTCATCTCCTGCCGCAGCTCGTGGGAGAAACCGGCCAGCTTCTTCCCGCCGTCCTCGGAGTAGTTCACGAACGGAGCGTCCTTCGGCACGCTGTCCGGCAGGTCCGAGCCCATCCAGGCGACCATGGCGAGGTTGTCGCCGGACCGGTCGGCTTCCCGGACGAAACCCTCGACCTTGTCGGCGACGCCGCCGAAGTTGTCGATGTCGGTGCCGGTCCCGGGCACGTGCACGCCGACGTTCTTGGTGTCCTTGTTGATGTTGCCGAGCAGCTCGGCCACCGCGCCGTCGTCCTTCGGGTCGAAGTACACGATCTTGCGGTGCACCTGGTTGGGCTCGCCCGGCAGGTGCCCGTAGTTCGTGCGGGTGTCGGTGAGCATGCCTTCCAGCGTCTTGGAGCGGGTTTCCGCCGCTTCCAGCTGCTTCTTCAGGTCCTGGATCTCCTGCGCGATCCGGGCGTTCTCGAGGTTGTAGCCCCCGCCGTAGGGGTTGTAGCCGGAGGTGTCCGACAGCTCGCCCTGCAGCTTCTCGATGCGCTTCTTCAGGCTCGCGATGTCCGCGTTCTTGTCGCCCAGCGCAGCGTTGATGCGGACGCGGTTCGACGTCGCGCGCATGTCGAAGGAGGCGCCGGAGAGGTTGCCGATGGCCGGGGCCAGCAGGAGCGCGTACCAGTGCTGCTGTTCGCCGGACAGGCCGCCGAGCAGCTTGCTGATGCCCTGGGCGTCGCCGGCCTTGGCCAGGGCCTGGAGTTCCTTGGCGATCGGGTCGCTGCCCATGGAGCCCTGGCCGTGGTTCACCAGGGCCTGCGCGAGTTTGGGGTCGTCGGGGTTGGTCAGGGCCTTCTCGACTTCAGCGGCGCTCATCTCGGCGAACTTCGCCGGTAGCACGCCCTTGCTGATCATGCTGGCCAGCAGGGCGTGGGGGCGGGCCGGGGTCCAGTCGCTGCCGAAGAGGGAGGTCGCCGCCAGGGGGAGGAGGCCTGCCGCGTCGAGCTGGTGGAGGGCTTCCGGGGTCGGGCCGTTGGTGAGCTGGCTGCCTCGGGTGCCCGCCTTGTCCTGGAAGCGCTCCCACAGGTCGGCGGCCTTCTTGTTGAGCTCCTCGAGCTTCGCGGACTTGGCCGAGGCGACCTTGCTGTCGTAGGAGGAGAGCTTCTCCTGCTTCTCGTCGGCCGGGACCTTGGCGAGCTCGGGCTTCTGGACGCCGAAGTTGCTGTCCTCGGCTTCGTTCCACTGCTTGATCAGCTTTTCGCGCTCGCGCTTGAACCACTCGACGTCCTCGGCCCAGCCGTCGGTGACGGCCTGCCCGAAGATCACCGCGGACACCGCGGTCTGGCAGGCGGATTCGTTGTAGGCCGCCTGCGAGGTGATGCGCGAGGAGATGAGATCGGAGAACGACTTGGCGGTGGTGCGCAGCGCGCTGCCCACCGACTGGCCGTGGCCGGTCAGACTTCCGGACACCGCTTCCAGATCGCCGGCGGCGGATCGGATGGTGCCCGCGTTCGCTTTCGTGTCTCGTGGATCGAAACTCACGGTTCGCGTCCTTCGTCCTCGACTGGCATCCGAGATTCAACCATCGGTGTGACGTTCGAGGCGGACGTCCGGTTCCACTTGGCGGGTTCTGGTCGCCCGCTGCTCAGCGGCGATTCACCCGACGTACAGCGAAACCACCAGGAGAACCCCGAGCGGAGCGAGCACCAGCGCGGGGATCCCGCGCAGCAGAACCGATTTCGTGGTCCTCCCGCGGACCGCGACGACCACCTGGAGCACGCACAGCAGCAGGCCGAGGACGCCGAGCACGACCGGGGTGCCCATCGCTTCGGCGCAGTCGGAGTCGTCGAAGTCGTCGGTGCACATCGCCGAGAACCCGAACAGCAGCAGGCAGAACCCCAGCCAGGGCATCAGCACGACGAACGTGGCCAGGGACACCGCGATCCGCGCTCCGATCGGCGCGGGGGTCTGTTGCTCAGCGATCACACCGGCCAGTCCAGCCGATCGCGGTGCGGTGGATAAGTGTGGAACTACTCAACCAGTTTCACCTCGCGGTCTTCTGAAATCGATACGCTGCGGCGGAACGCGAGCGGGCGTGAGGACGTCGGAGTTCTGGAGAGGTCGACACGGGAGGGAACGGGTTGACGAGGGCCTACAGCCGCGTGACGGTGCTGTCGGAGGACCGGCGGGTCGACGTCGCGCTCCCCGGTGGCAGCGCGGTGTCCGAGCTGATGCCGCAGCTGCTGGAGCTGTGCTCCCCGAACACCGAGCGCACCGAGCCAGCGCGGTGGGTGCTGGCCCGCGTCGGTGGCGCCGAGATCCCGCCGGACCGGACCCTGACCGACGCCGGCGTCACCGACGGCGACCTGCTCGAACTCCAGGTGCGCGGGACGCAGAACCGCCCGGCCTACGTCGAGGACGTGCGCGACGCGCTCGAGGACGCGATCGACCACGCCGGACTGCTCTGGAACCCGCGCGCCACGTTCCGATTCGCGCTCTACACCACGGCTTTCGCGCTCGCTCTGCTGATGTTGTTCGGCGAGGTGCGCGTGGTCGGGCAGCCGCTGCCGATCGTCTCCGCCGCTGGATTGGCGGGTGTTCTGGTCGGTGCCGCGCTCTGGGCGGCGTGGCGCGGCGAGCGCGCTGCGGTGCGCGTGCTGCTGGCGGTGGCTTGCGGCTGGGGCGCGCTGTGCGGGTGGTTGCTGGCGGGTCTGTGGGCGTGGCCGAGCTTGGCGGGCCAGGCTGCGGGCGCGGTGGTCGCCACGGTGGTCGCGGCGGGATCGTTCGTCGGAACTCGCCTCGCCGCACCGCACCTCGCGGCGACCGGCACGGTGGCGATCGCCAGCTCGGTGGTGGCCGCGGTGACGGCGTTCGACGTGTCGTCCTTGCAGGTCACGAGGGCTGTTGCGGTGATCTGCGTGCTGGTGATCGGGGCTCTCCCGAGGGTTGCTCTGGCCGCTGGTGGCGTCGCGAACGCCGACTACCAGGTGCGCAACGCGAGCGTGCTGGGCGCTGCTCAGCTGGCCAAGCGCATCCGGCTTTCCGCCGAGCTGCTCACCGGTTCCGTGCTCGGCATCTCCGCGGTCGCGATCTGGCTGGTGGGAGCGCTGGCGCTGTCTGAGCAGCTGTCGGACCGCTTGCTCGCCGCGGTCGTCGCGGTCGCCGTCCTGCTGCGCTCGCGGGTGTTCTCGCAGGTCCACCACGTCGTGCCGTTGCGGGTGGCCGGGCTGGTCGGGCTCGCGGTGAACGGGCTGCACCTGTACTGGGACGACCTCCCGGCGCGGCGGCCGCTCCTGCTGCTGGCGCTGGTCGCGGTCGTGCTGGTGGCGCTGGTGCTGAGCTCGCTGGCGCTGTCCGACATCGTCCGGGCGCGGATCAAGCGCACGCTCAACATCGTCGAGCTGGCCGTGGTCGTGCTGGTCCTGCCGGTGGCGGCGACGGCGCTCGGGCTGTTCGACGCGATCGGCGGGATGACGCGGTGATCCGGGAGGGAGTGGCATGAGCGACGAGTCCCAGGGCGAGGAGCTGCAGGCCGGGGCCCAGTCCAGCGCCGCGGAGCTGCGGCGGATGGGCATCGACCCGGCGGCGCTCGGCCTCAACCCGACCTCCTCGGTGCCGTCCGCCGAGCCGACGCAGAAGATCCGCCCGGAGGAGATCCAGGCTGGCCGCAACGCCCAGCCGCCGATGCCGCCCGGCGTCAAGGGCGGCTGGATGCCGCTCACCCCGCCTCCGGGAACACCGGCCGTGCCGCCGCCGGGCACGCCGCCACCCGGGACACCGGCCGTTCGACCTGCGGCGTTGAACCGGCCGCTCGGCGCGAACCCGGCCCCGAGCGGACCGGCCGCGGCGCTGCAAGCGGTCGCGAATCCCGAGCCCCCGACGCTGGTCCCGCACGGTTGGCGACGGCTGCTCCGGTCGGCCAGCTTCGGGCTGGTCACGCCGGGAGCGGCCGAGATCGCCGAGCGGGAACGCCGCCTGCTCGCCCGGATCCGCGCAGGTCAGCAGCAGCCGCGGGTGATCGCCGCGGTCGCGGGCAAGGGCGGCGTCGGGACGACGACCACATCGCTGCTGGTGTCGGCCGCGCTGGCCGCGTTGCGCCACGACCCGGTGGTGATCGCCGACGCGCAGTCCGGCACCCACTCGCTCGGCCGGAAGCTCGCGCAGCAGCCCGCACCCCGCTCGGTCCAGGTCCTCAGCGCGCCCAGCGGGAACCGCCCGCTGCCGCTGGTGGCGCCCGGCGGTCTGCGGATCCTCGACAGCGCCCGCCGCCAGGACCGCATCACCGGCGGTGAGCTGGCGCGATACGTCGGGCTGCTCCGCGAGCACCACGCCTTCACGGTGCTCGACGTCGGTGCGGGAGCCTTCGAAGCCGCGGACGCGGCGCTGCACAACGCCGACCAGGCGGTCCTAGTCACCACCTCGACCCAGGACGCGGTGCAGTCCGCGCACGACCTGCTCGGCAGGCTCGAAGCCCTCGGCGCGCGGCGCCTCCTCGGCTCCCTGCTGATCGTCGTGGTGTGCCTGCCGGGCACGGACCGCCGCAAGGTCACCGCAGAGATGCGGAAGCGCTTCGCCGAGCAGGCGAAGGTCG
>NZ_JBEOVY010000205.1:0-13733 GCF_040295745.1 Saccharopolyspora sp. NPDC002686 | reverse complement strand
TCCGGCTATGAGCCCGGTTCTGGAGTTCGAGGTGAGGTTGCAGGCGGCCGAGCGCCGGAAGGACGCGCTGCGGCTCCGCGGTGACCTGCGGGATGGGGGGTCAGCATTCGGTGGGGGTGTTCGAGGGCTCGGGCGACGCGGTCGTCGCGGCGCATCTCGTTGGTGCCGGGACCGGGGCGGACGACGAGGTCGTCGGGGCCGGGGATCTGGCCGCACGCGGGGCACAGGCCGGTGTCGTCGATGTCGGTGTCGCAGGCCGCGTGGCTGAAGATCCGGGCCGGGTGCGCTCCGCTCGTGTAGTGCTCGCCCCACTTGGACAGCGAGTAGATCGTCGGCCACAGCGCTCGGCCCGCTTCGGTGAGCAGGTACTCGGGGTGCCCGCCTGAGTCCTGCTTGGTGAGCACCCCGGCGTCGATGAGCGTGTCCAGCCGGTTGGTGAGCACGGCTCGGGAGATGTCGAGGTGCTCGCGCAGGTCGGTGAAGCGGCGCACGCCGTAGAAGCAGTCGCGCAGGATCAGCAGGGTCCAGCGCTCGCCGATCACTTCGAGAGCGCGGGCGAGGTAGCAGCCCTGCTGGTCGTATCCGGTGCCCAGTGCCACGTCGGCATCGTATCGCCGAACTTGGTCTGTTCACCAGACCAACCCTGTGCAACGATGGTCTGGTGAACAGACCAGATCTGAGCGTGGTGGAACGTGCTGGGGGCGCGTCCCTCCCGGCGGCGCTCGCGCTGACGTCGTTGAGCACGTTCGCGGCCATGCTTGCCTACTCCGGTCCGCTGGGGAACGCCGCGACGATCACCACGGCCCTGGGTGCGGCGTCGGGAACCACGATGTGGATCTTGAGTGCGATGAGCACCGGTCTCGCCGTGAGCCTGCTGCCCGCGGGCGCGCTGGCCGACCAGCTCGGGCGGCGGAAGGTCTTCGAGCTCGGTGCGTGCGTGTTCGCGATCGGTTCCGCGGTCTGCGCCACCGCGACCACGGCGACGCAGTTCGTCATCGGGCGACTCGTGGCAGGCGCCGGAGCGGCCGGGGTCATCGCAACCGGATTGGGGCTGGTGGCCGCGGTGAACAGCGGCCCCGGAGCCCGGTCGGCCGCCGCGAGCTGGTGGGGCGCCAGCATGGGGCTGGGCATCGCGCTCGGCCCGCTCCTGACCGGTGCTTTCGACCTCGCGGACCTATGGCGCGCGCCGTACTGGTTGCTCGCTGCCGCCGGTGTCGGCATCGCCGTCGCCGCTCGGCGGTGCTACCCCGAGACCGCAGCGGATCCGGACCGGAGCCTGGACCTGGTCGGCGCCGCGCTGCTGACCGCCGGGCTGGGGTTGCTGCTGGTCGCGCTGATCGAAGCGCGCCGCGGCGGTCTCGCCCTCGCACTTGCTTGCGCCGGTGGGGCTGTGATCGCTCTGCTGGCCTTCGCCATCAGCCAGCTCCGAAGCCGGTCGCTGATGGTGGAGTTCGCGCTGTTCCGCCGAGGCGACTTCGCCGCCGCCACGGTGGCGGCAGCGATCACCGGTGCCGGCGTGATCGCGCTGATGTCCTTCGCCTGCACGTTCCTGGTCACCAGCATGGGGCTGAGCACCTTCGCGGCCGGTGCTGCGATGGGTCTCTGGTCCGGTTCGAGCGCTGTCTCCGCCGTGCTCAGCCGCCGGTTGGTCGCGCGACTCACCGGGACCGTGCAGCTGGCGATCGGTCTCGCCGCCACCGGCGCTGGTCTGCTGCTGCTCGCGGGACTCGAACCCGGGGCGTCCGTCGCGAGGCTGGTGCCCGGGCTGCTCGTGGCGGGTGTCGCCACCGGCGTGCTCAACGCCGGGTTGGGGCGGCAGGCCACGGCCACCGTCCCGCCGGAACGCGCGGCGGTGGGAGTCGGGATGAACAACACCACCCGCTATTTGGGTGCGTCGATCGGAGTCGCGGTGATCGGTCTCGTGGCCTCGGCGCCGCGGGGTGACATCGTCGCCCAGCTGTCGGGGTGGAACCACGTCGCGGTCCTCGCCGGTGTCGTCTCCCTGCTCGGAGCCGCAGCGGTGCTGGCCCTTCCCAGGCTCGGGACGGCGGGGTGAATTCGGCTGCGGCGCTGGGCAATCCGGGGCCGGGGTGGGAACCTCTCTTGCGGCAGCACCGGCTGGTGATGGGAGGCGCGGTGGGCAGGTTGATCTACTCGGCGATCACGTCCTTGGACGGCTACGTCGCCGACGCGGACGGCGACTTCGCCTGGAGCGCGCCGGACGACGAGGTCCACGCGTTCCTCAACGATCTGGAGCGCAGCACCGGGACGATGCTGCTCGGCCGCCGGATGTACGAGGTGCTGGCGGTCTGGGACGACATCAGCGCGTTGCCCGACCAGCGGCCGGTGATGCTGGACTTCGCGCAGATCTGGCAGTCCGCCGACAAGATCGTGTACTCGCGAACCCTGGAGGCGCCCAGCACCGCCCGGACCCGGATCGAGCGGGACTTCGACCGGGAGGCCGTGCGCCGGTTGAAGGCTGAATCGGTGGCTGACCTCAGCGTGGGAGGTCCGGAACTGGCGGCGGTGGCGCTCCGCGCCGGGCTGGTGGACGAGATCCAGCTCTACCTGAACCCGATCGCGGTAGGCGCCGGAACCCGAGCCCTACCCGACGACGTCCGCCTCCACCTCGACCTGATCGACGAACACCGCTTCAACAACGGAGTGATCCACCTGCGCTACCGGGTGCGGTGACTCCGCTGGATGCGGGTGGGCTCGGGTTCTAGGGTTCGGCGCGTGGAGTTCAGCGGTGGTTGGGATTGCGCGGCGCGGCTGGTCGGCGGGCGGTGGGTCGAGCGCCGGCCGCGGCGGCCGGAAGTGGCGGTCCAGCTGCGGCGGGAAGTGCGGCTGATGCCGTGGTTGGCGGCTCGACTACCGCTGCCCGTGCCGGTTCCCGAAGTCGTCGCGGAGGACCCGCTCGTGGTCCGCCACCTGCTCGTCCCCGGCGAGCCCGAGGAGCGGCTCGACGCCGTGCACGGCCGTGCCCTCGGCAGGTTCCTGCGCTGCTTGCACGAGTGCCCGGTGTCCGATGTCATCGCGCGCGGAGTTCCGGCGGATGCAGCTGCCGACCGGGCGCGGATGGTGGCGCGGTTCCGCGCCGAGGTCGTGCCGATGCTGGCAGTCGATCTGCAGCGGGCCGGGTTGGCGCTGCTGGATTCCGTGCTCGAGTTCCCGGCGGACGTGCTGGTGCACGGCGACCTCGGTCCTGAGCACGTCCTGGCGGATGGTTCCGGGCTCACCGGGGTCATCGACTTCGGCGACGTGGGCATCGGTGATCCGGCGGTGGACCTGTCGTGGGCGTTGCACGGCACACCAACGGTGTTCGCCGATGCACTGGCAGCGGAGTACGGGGTGACCAGAAGCCAGCGCGAACGCGCACTCGTCTGGCACCGGCTCGGACCGTGGCACGAAGTCACCCACGGCGCGGACATCGGCGACGCTGACATGGTGCGCAGCGGCCTGGCCGGGGTGCTGGATCGGTTCGGACGAGCCCGGGTGGAACCGTGAACCTGTTCGTTCTTCCTGGCACGGGGCTGTTCCCGCTTTCGGGAGAGCTGGAGGGACTTCCGCCTCTCCGGATTTCTCGTCGGGCACTGCGCAGCGTGGGCTACGGTGGGTTGGGTTGATCGCGTTTGGTCGGCGGCTGGGGAGTTGTCATGCGCGTCGTCATCGTCGGGGCTGGGGTTGCGGGCGCGGCTGCTGCGTTGGCTTTGGACAAGGCCGGTTTCGAGGTTCGGCTGTACGAGGCGCATCCGGACAGCGGAGCGGATCTGGGTGCTTTCCTGACCTTGGCGGGGACCGGGATGCGGGCGCTGGGGGAGATCGGAGTGGTGCCCACCGCTGGGTTCCCCTTGACCTCCTTGCGCCTCATCGACAGCCGTGGTGCGGAGGCGGGCACGTCCGAGCTGGACGGGTACCACTGCATCCGTCGCGCTGAGCTGTGCGCGCAGCTGCGGGCCGAGGTACACCGCCGCGGGTTGAGCATCGAGTACGGTGCGCGGTTCATTTCCGCTGATCAGAGCGACGGCGAAGTGGTGGCGCGGTTCTCCGGCAGTCGGGAGGCCCGGGGAGACCTGCTGCTCGGCGCGGACGGGCTGAACTCGGCGGTGCGCGAGCAGGTAGACCCGGTGCCGCGGCGTTACGCGGGCCAGCACGTCTTCTTCGGCTATTCCGACCGAGCGGCACCGCCGCACCAGCCCGGGCGCATCGAGATGGTCCGGGGGAGCGGCAGCGCGTTCGGCTACGCGGTCTCCCCAGAGGGCCGGACGCACTGGTTCGCCCGGCTCCCGGCGCCACCGCTGAACGGCGCTGAAACCGCAGGTGAAAGGCGTGCTCGACTGCTCTCGGCGCTCAGGCCGGACGCGACTCCGACGGCGGACATCGTCGAATCCAGCGACGAAGTGCTCGTCACGGAGGCGCGCGACCTCGCCCAGGCTCCGCGCTGGCGGGACGGACGTGTGCTGCTCATCGGCGACGCGGCGCACGCAGCCTCCCCGGCGACCGGACAGGGCGCGTCGATGGCGCTGGAGGACGCGGTGATCCTGGCCAAGGCGCTGCGCGACCATCGCAACTCGGACGCCTACGAACGCCTGCGCCGCCCAAGAGTCGAGCGCAACATCGCCCGCAGCGCCCAGTCGACCGCGGCGTTCGCCCCGGAACACGCCGAACGCCCGGAAGCCGTCGAGCACCTGGATCAGCGCCACCTCGACGCGCCCGCCGATGACGATCCGACCGACCTCCTCACCTGGAGCACTCCGTTGCCGCTCCACCGGTGATGGGTGTGAATGCGGAGTCGGCTGGAAGTGCTCCGTTCGCAGTCGTTTTCAACGATCGAATCCGTTGATGCCGACTGCTTGACCTCCACCTTGGTCGATGTTTGAAGCTCTTCGTGCGGTACCGACCGCGACCGGGACGCATCCCGGAACCGATCGCCCCGAACGAGGAGAGCTGAGCATGATCGAGGCAGTGACCCGATGGATCGGGCAGCACGCCCATCGCCTCACGGCGTTCGATCCCGAAGCACCGTTGAGCGATCTCCGGCCGATGGTCGACATCGTCGGCGATGCCGAGGTCGTCGCCATCGGTTCGTCGACCCGCCAGGCCCGCGAACTGTCCGTGCTCTCGCACCGGATCGTCCGGCTGCTGGTGGAGGAACTGGGCTTCCGCTCGGTCGCGCTGGAAGGGGACGACGCGTCGAGGGTCGGGCTCGACGAGTACATCAGAACCGGGGTGGGGGACCCGCGGGCGATGCTGTCCGAGGCGCGGTCGTTCTGGCAGACCGAGGAGATCCTCGAGCTCGTCAGGTGGATGCGGTCCTTCAACCTCCGGCACCCCGAGGATCCGGTCCGGTTCGTCGGGGCTTTCCAGGAGCAGATCTCCCCGCTCGACGGCCTGGCGAGCATCGAGCAGAGCCTGGCCGAGGGCACGATCCGCTGGTACGAGCGCACCGCCGACAAGATCGTCTACTGGGGCGGTCTCGCGCACACCGCCGTCGGCGATCCGCGGACGGTCTCGCCCTCGTCCCCGCCGCTGACGCACCGGAACGCGGGCAGCTACCTCCGCGAGCGCTTCGGCGCCGACTACGTGTCCATCGGCATGACCTTCCACCACGGCACGGCTCCCTATCCCATCCCGGCCCCGCCGGCCGAATTCGCCGACGCAGCACTGGGAAACGCTGGATTGGACGCTTACCTCCTCGACCTGCGCGCCGACGGTCCTGCTCCGGTGCGGGCCTGGCTCGACACGCCGACCATGACGCGCTTGATCGGCCCGGAGTACGACCCCGACGACAACGCCGCGTACCACATCTCCGGCGGATCGCTCGCGAACTGGTTCGACGTCGTCCTCCACGCGCGGGAGGTCACTCCGGTCCGCTCCCTCGCCAACGCGCATTGACCTCTCGTCGAGTTCAGGTTCTACCGCCGTGATCATCAGCAACATCGGAGGTACCACGGTGGGACTGCACGTCTTCTTCGACGACGTCGACGCGCTCGCCGAACAGGTGGTTGCGGCTGGTGCGGAACTTCTGCAGCCACCGGCCGACCAGTTCCACGGCGACCGCACCGTGATCCTGCGCGATCCCCACGGGCATGTCTGGGTCTTGGACGCACGTGGAGGACGTGGCCCCGGACGAGGTCGCTCGGCGAGGGAAGATCCTCTTCAGTTGAGCGGCCAAGCAGGTGAAGGGCACCTCCGACGCGGTCGGAGGTGCCCTCCACGTCGGCGTCAGGCGAAGGCGCTGTGGCCGGTGATGGACTTGCCGACGATCAGGGTGTTCATCTCGCGGGAGCCTTCGAAGGAGTACACCGCTTCCGCGTCGGAGAAGAACTTCGCGATCTCGTAGTCCAGGACGATTCCGTTGCCGCCGAACAGCTCTCGCGCCCAGGCGACCATCTCGCGCATCTTCGTCGTGGTGAACGCCTTGGCCAGCGCCGCCTGTTCGGCGCTGCCGCGGCCTTGGGCGACGAGCTCGTTGAGGCGGACCACGATGCCGAACATCGCGGTGATGTTGCCCAGCATCTTCACCAGCAGGTCCTGGATCATCTGGAACCCGGCGATCGGCTTGCCGAACTGCACCCGGTTCACCGCGTACTCCCGCGCCAGCTCGTAGGCGCGCACCGCCACACCCAGCGCCTGCCAGGCCACACCGCCGCGGGTCTTGGCCAGCACCTTGGCGGTGTCGCGGAAGCTGTTGATGTTCTGCAGCCTGTTGGCCTCCGGGACGCGGACGTTCTCGAGCACGATGTCGGCGTTCTGCACGGTGCGCAGCGCGATCTTGCCCTCGATCTTGCTGGCGCTGAAGCCGGGTGTGCCCTTCTCCACCACGAAGCCCTTGACCTGGTTGTCGGCTTCGTCGCGCGCCCACACCACGATCAGGTCGGCGAAGGTGCCGTTGCCGATCCAGCGCTTGGCGCCGTTGAGGACCCAGTGGTCGCCGTCGCGCCGGGCGGTGGTGCGCATCCCGCCGGCGACGTCGGAGCCGCCTTCGGGTTCGGTGAGGGCGAACGCGCCGATCTTGGTCATGTCGGCCATGTCCGGGATCCAGCGGTCCCGCTGCTCCTGGTCGCCGCCGTGGTAGATGCTGCCCATCGCGAGTCCGGTGTGGACACCGGAGAACACCGCCAGCGACGGGTCGATCCGGTTCAGCTCCAGGCTCAGGAAACCGGTGAACAGCGGGCCGCGCTGCTGACCGTCGCCGTACTCGGGGTACTGGTAGCCGGCCAGCCGGAGCTTGGCGAACTTCTCGACGGCCTCGAAGGGGAACTCCGCCTTCTCCCACGCGTCGTTGGCCAGCGGCTTGATCTCGCGCTCCAGGTACTCGCGGATCTCGGCGAGCTCGGTGCGCTCCGCCTCGCTGAGCAGGTCGGCGAACCCGAAGAAGTCGGGATTGGTGTTGACGGGCTTGGGCATTCGTTTGTCCTCAGTGGTGTTCAGGGGTCCTCGGTCCGTCGTCATCGCGCAATTTCAATGGAAATCGGAGGTTCGATTTCAATGGAATTTGCGTCGTAACTGGCCCGGGGAGGTGGTCAGGGCTGTTCGTGCAGGGCGGTGTTGATGGCGTTCTGCTTGCGGTCTCGGAGTTCGGAACGCTGCTGGTAGGCCGCGGGGCCGGCGCCGTAGGCGGCTTCGGTCTGGTCGGCGATGACCGCGATGGTGTCCTCGGTCAGCTCCGGGTGGCCGAGGTCCTTCCAGCGTTCGGCCATGCCGACGCCGAGGTGGGCCATCATGTGCCGGATGCCGCCGGGGCCACCGCCGAGGTGGAAGCTCTCGAACGGGCCGACCGTCGCGTACCGGCCGCCCAGCGACGCCTTCATCACGGTGTCCAGCTCGTCGGCGCGCACGACGCCTTCCAGCACGAGGTGGATCGACTCCTGCAGGATCGCGCTCTGCAGGCGGTTCGCGACGAAACCGGGGATCTCCTTGCGCAGCCGCACCGGCGTCTTGCCCAGCGACCGGTAGAACTCGGTCGCGGCCTCGACAGCCGACTCGGCGGTGCGCTCGCCGGGCACGATCTCGACCAGCGGCACGACCTGCGGCGGGTTGAACGGGTGCGCGATGAGCAGCCGCGCCGCCGCGGAGTCGGGTAGCGGAGCGGCGATCTCGGTCGCGATGATGCCGGAGCTGGACGAGGCCAGCACGGCGTTCTCCGGTGCGCGGCCGGCGATTTCGGCGAACAGCTGCTGCTTGAACTCCAGCCGTTCCGGGCCGTTCTCCTGCACCAGGTCGACGTCCGCCACGGCCTCGGCGACATCGCTGGTCGGCCGGATGCGGCTGAGCAGGTCGTCGGCATCGGCACCGGGAATGCTCGCGGCCAGCGACGGCATGGCCGTGCGCACCGCGTCGGTCAGGTCGTCGCGCGGGTCGGTGATGCGGACCTCGATGCCGTTCGCGGCGAACAGCGCCGCCCAGGACAGCCCGATGGTCCCGGCTCCGACCACCGCGACCTTCGTCCACTGCGAACTCATGTTTCCTCCGATCAGGCCAGGTAGTCGTGCACGGGTTCGACGCCGCTCAAGGTGAGGTCGGTGAGGATGTGGCTGGCCGAGACCACCTCGCGCACCGGGAGGTCCGCCAGCGGGGCGAGCACGTGCTCGAACAGCTGCAACCGCGCGGGTCCGGTGTAGGCGAACTTGACGGTGATGTCGGTGATCTGGGTGCGGACCAGCTCGCACACCCGCGGCCCGGCGTCGGCTCCGGGCACGATCTTGAGCATGTAGGTGGGCACGGTGATCTGCGCTTCGGCTTCGCCGAGGTCCATCGGGCGGTGCTTGTAGCCCATCGTCGCGGTGGCCACCCGCACCGCGCCGTAGTCCAAAGTGCCCACCAGCGCGGCGTTGTCGACGTGGAGCGCGGGGGAGCCCATCACCTTCGGGTAGGCGCTGGCCTCGCGTCCGGCCGCGGTGGCCGGGAAGTTGTCGAGGTACATGGCGTGCAGGTACTCGCCGCGCTCGTCGCCGAGCCGTACCGGGATCGCCTGACCGGCCTCGACGTACGGGCCGAAGGAGGTGACGTCGCCCATCTTCATGATCTCGAAGCGCACCAGCGGTTCGTCGAACTCCAGCGGCTCGGGCACCACGGCCCGGAGGGCGTCGGCATCGGTGCGGTAGACGATGTTGAGGTACTCGCGGTCGGTGAACCGGGCGACCGCCGGGGCGAAGGCGGGACTGCTCAGCGGCGTGGTCAGGTGCTGCAGGACCTGTTCGCGGTTCATCGTCCCCTCCCGAGCTCGCCGAGGACTTCCTCGGTGTGCTGGCCGGGCAGCGGCGCGTGCCGCCGGACCGCGGCCGGGGTGGCCGAGAAGCTCATCGGCACGCCCACCACGCGGTAGCTGCCCTCGCTGGGGTGCTCGGCGACGTCGAGCAGGTGGCCTTCGCGCACGTACGGGTCGTCGGCCGCCCGGTCGAGCTCGAGCACCGGGCCGACCGGGATGCTGTGCTTGCTGCACACCTCGATCCACTCGGCGGTGGTCAGGTTCGGCGTGACCGACTCGACCAGCTCGGCCAGCGCTTCGCCGTGCTGCCTGCTGTCCACGAACTCCCCGGCCAGCCGCGGGTCCTCGGCCAGGTCCGGTCGGCCGGCCGCGCAGAACAGGTCGCGGAAGTTCTGCGGGCTGTAGGGGATGATCATGGCCAGGCCGTCCTTGGTGGGCCGGGCCCGGTGGCCCTTGTTCATCGACAGCGCGAAGCCGGTCGGTCCCATCGGGGGCTCGAACGTGCGGCCCTGCAGGTGCTCGACGAGGTTGAACGCCAGCAGGGTGTCGGCCATCGGCACCTCCACGAGCTGGCCCTGGCCGGTGGCCCGCTGGTGGACCAGGGCCGCCAGCACCGAGTAGGTGATGGTCAGCGCGGCGACCTTGTCGGCGAAGATGCTCGGCAGCACGACCGGCTCGCCGATGTCGCCGGCGCGCCGGGCCAGGTCCAGCAGGCCGGAAGCGGCCTGCACGGTCTCGTCGTAGGCGGCCAGGTCGGCGCGGTCGGAGTCGGGGCGGAAGCCCTGGGCGTGCGCGTAGATCAGCTGCGGGTTGTCGGCGGCCAGGCTCTCGTGGTCCATGCCGAGGCGGCGCAGCGCGGCGATGCGCATGTTGGTGATCAGGATGTCGGCGGTGCCGATCAGCTCCAGCGCCGCGGCGCGGTCCTCGTCGTCCTTGAGGTCGAGCCGCACGCTGCGCTTGTTGCGGTTCACGTTGAGGTTCAGCGGCGTCATGCCGGGGGTGCGGTGCAGCGTGCCGAAGCGCGCGGTGTCCCGCGGCGACTCGATCTTGATCACGTCGGCACCGAGGTCGCCGAGGATCTGGGCCGCGTAGGGGCCCATCACCACGGTGGACATGTCGATCACGCGCACGCCCGCCAACGGGCCGGATGAGGAATTGGTGGATTTCATCGCCACTCCCGGGAGCTGCTCCCGATGGGGTTTTTCGCTTCGCTAACTATGTTAGTTCGGCGCGGGGTGGCGGTTCAATCGATTAGCGGAACCATTGCGCGAACAATGGCGTGACCGCAGCGGTCACGCCATCGGGCCGGACAACTCGGACTTCGCCGATTCGATGAATCTGCGCAGGTCGCAGTGGCCCTCGGCGCGGTCCTGGCGCCAGATCAGACCGGTCGACATTGCTGCGTCGAAATCCTCGAAGGGCAGCACCACGGTGTTCTCGTTGCGGTGCTTCTGCATTCCGCTTTCCGGATCGAGCATGGAAATGGTGAATGCGCCGCCGTTCGCGACGAATTCACTGGTGCTGCCGTAATCGCCGGTGTTCAGCGCCATTCGGCGGTGGATCCCGGCGGCCCGCAGCCGCACCTCCACCTCGTCGAAGTAGCTCGGCAGCATCCGCGCCGCCGGGCTGACGTAGGTGTGGTCGACCAGCTCGTGCAGCGAGACCGAGGTGCGGGAGCCGAACTCGCTGGCGGGCAGCACCGCGCCCAGCGGTTCGCGCATCACCTCGAACACCTCGATGCCCTCGGCGTGCACCGGCAGGTGCACCAGCGCCATCGCCAGCTCGCCGCGCTGCACCCCGGCGAGCAGGTCGCTGCTGCTGCCCGGCCAGCGCTTGACGTCGCACTCGTCCGCGCACCGCTGCTCGAAGGACTTCAGGCGCTCGCGCAGCGAGGGGTGCAGGCCGGGCGGGATTCCGATGTAGACCTCGGGGCGCTGCGGGCCGGTGGCCTGGCGCAGCCGCCAGGGGATGTCGTCGAAGCGGCCGAGCACGTCCTTGGCGATCGGCAGCAGCGCCGCGCCGGCCTCGGTGAGCTGGACGTGGTGGGAGTCGCGTTCGAACAGCACCGAACCGAGGTCGCGCTCCAGGTCGCGCACCCGCTGGCTCAGCGGGGAGGTCGCCATGTGCAGCTGCCGCGCGGCCTTGGAGAACGACAGGTTCTCCGCAACGGCCACGAAGTACCGCAGGTGGAACATCTCCATGGCGTCACTCGAGTCGTCGAACTGGTCCGGGCTGTGTCCTCGAGGCTAGCACGCGGTGGGTGAATTCCCTTGCCGGGCAACGGTTCTGCGGTTTCCAGCACGAGCGCGCGGGAAGGATTCACCACCAGCGCGGTTTGGTTGCTGTGATAACACCGACACCGCGGGGGCGAAGATCAACAGTGCGTGATCATCAAGTAGGGTTCCTTGATCAAAAGTGTGGCTATCGACGCACTGCGGGCGTCTGATCGTCCATAATGTCCTAAAAATGTTGCCGAGAGTAACGAAAGTCCGATTTTGCGGTGATCATCTCACCGGAAAGGTGGTACCCCGTATGAACTAAAGACGGTATTTTCTCCACCTGTTCGATCAAACGGACAGTCTCACCAGCTAGTCGGGGAATGGAGTGAGTGCATGGACGCCGCCCGGTCGCTTCGCGGCAGGGGGTTCCGCCACGACGCAGTCGGGGCAGCACGACCTCCAGCGGGCGTGGTGACCGCACCGGTCACCATCGAGTCCCGTTGCACGAAGACCCTGCTTCCGCCGGGCAGCCGGAAATCTCGGCGTCCGGCACCCCACGTTGGTCAGGAGCCAGCGACCACTGCGCCTGGAGTCGCCGTTCCGCAGTAGAACGACCCGCACCCATCCACCTGTCGGAACGCCCGGCAGGAGCTTTCGCGCGCTCTGACCGTTTCCCGCCACCGGCAGCACCCGCCGATGTTGCGGTCATGGCGCGCCACTGCGCGCAGCGGTCCGCACAGGAGGGATACATGGAACCAACCGATCGCAGTGACACGGCCCCGGACACCGTGTCGCGCCTGCTCGACTTCCTTCGCAGGTACAGCAGGGAGCGACTCGACTCGCGGCGCATGGACGAGCGCCGCGCGTTCCCGACCTCGTTGATCCCCGACCTGGCCGCCCAAGGCCTGTTCGGTCTGCAGATCCCCCAGGAGCACCAGGGGCTGGGGCTGTCGAACTCCGACGCGCTCCGCGTGGTCACCCAGCTCGGTGCGATCGACGCGAACTTGTTCATCCTCCTCGGCGTGCACAACACGCTCGGCATCCCGCCGATCAAGTACTTCGCCAAGGACCACGTGAAGCAGGCCGTGCTGCCCCAGGTGGCGCAGGGCAGGGCGCTGATCACCAGCGCGATCAGCGAGCCCGGCGCCGGGTCCAACGTGCGCGCCGTGCAGGCCCGCGCGCAGCGGCTGGCCGACGGCTCGTACGTGATCAACGGCAACAAGCAGTGGATCAGCTTGGGCGCCGACGCCACCTACGTCAACGTGTTCGCCCGGCTCACCGACGAGAACGGCCAGGACCAGGGGATCACCGGCTTCCTGGTGGACCGCTCGACCCCGGGGTTCATCGGCGGCCCGGAGGTGCTCACCCTCGGGCTGAAGGCCGTCCCGCAGAACAGCCTGGAGTTCGAGGACCTGCGGGTGCCCGCCGACGCCATGCTCGGCAAGGAGGGCAAGGGCCTGCACGCGGCCAAGGAAGCCTTCATGCGCGGGCGGGTCACCCTCGCCGCCGGCGGTCTGGGGGCCATGATGCGCTCCCTGGAGCTCGCCGAGCGCTTCGCCCGGCGGCGGCAGGTCGCCACCGGGAACTTGGCGGAGAACGGCCGGATCCACCAGATCCTGGCCGAGTCCGTCGCTGCCACCCAGGCGGTCGAAGCCCTGGTCCGCCACATCGGCGTGCGGATGGACAGCGGCGAGAAGGTCCCCGAAGAGCTCTTCTTCGCCGCGAAGATCTCCGGCTGCGAGCTCATGTGGAAGGTGATCGACCGCAGCGTCCAGATGCTGGGCGCGCGCGGTTACGTCGACACCAACGTCCTCGGCCAGTTCTTCCGCGACTACCGGCTGCTGCGGATCTTCGAGGGCTCGACCGAGGCCATCACGGTCTACCTGGGCATGCAGATGCTCGCCTCGCCGCAGCGGGTGCTGTCCGTGCTCGACGAGTTCGACGCGTCACCGCAGATCCAGGAACTCGCCGCCGGGGTCGCCAAGCTGGCCTCGTCCAGGACCGCGAACGTGCAGAGCCAGCACGTGCTGGCCAGCGTCGTGGGCGAGCTGACCTGCTGGACCATCCTGGCCGGGCTGACCAGCCAGTACCAGTACCGCTCGGACATGAACCAGTACACCGCGGCCTGGGTCGAGCAGAAGCTGGCCGACCGGCTGCGCACGGCGGAGCAGGGCACGCCCTTCGTGGAACTGCCCACTGTGGACGCCATCGCCCCGGCACCCCAGCACGTTCGGCCGGCGCAGCCATGACGCGGCCGCCGTCCCGGGAAAGCGGGTGCTGCCCGACGTGCGGCAAGAAGGTCT
>NZ_JBEOVY010000204.1:0-13886 GCF_040295745.1 Saccharopolyspora sp. NPDC002686 | reverse complement strand
CCCCTTCGTCACCCGGGGGCCCGGGCTGCGGGCCCCGCCCCCCCCCCCCACCCCGGGGTCCCGACACGCCCGGGTATGCAGTTTCAATTGAAACTGTGGTCCCTCGTGCCTGGGAATTGCAGTTTCAATTGAAACTGTGGTTACCGGTGCTCAGATGAGCGGGGAGCTGGCCCGGGTTCTGGGGAGGAGTGCGCAGCACTGCTATGTGTTGACGACCGCTCGCGGCTGGAGCGTGCGTTGGCGGCGGATGAGGTGGGCGGTGAGCACGACGAGTTGGCAGAGCGGGGAGGGGAAGCCGAGGACGATGCCGGTGGCGATGTCGATCAGCGGGGCGGCGATCGCTGCGGCGAAGACGCGGTTCGAGGCCGTCGGCGGCTTTTGGGGTTTCGCCCACGGGGTGCGGGGCCAGGGCTTGGCGATCGACAGCCATGCCTGGAAGGCGATCGCCGAGGCCATCAGGGCCGTGCCGAGCAGCAGGGCCAGCGGCGGGGCTGTTGCGCTGGCCGAGGTGACGGAGTCCTGCAGGGCGCCGGAGAGGAGGAAGATCCCGGCGTAGAGCTGGACGACGGTGATCGCGAACTTCACCAGCACCCACCAGTTGCGGAAGAACCCCCAGGCCGTGGACGCGGCGAGCATGAACCCGGTGAACGCGGCTGCGTTCGCGAACGGGCCGAGCAGCCGCACGTCCACCACGTGCGCCATCGACGTCGCGCCGACGCGGACCGCCGGATCATCGCTGGCGAAACCCGTTGCCAGCAGGGTGAAGAGCACCAGCGCCTGGGCCATCCAACCGACCGAAGTGATCACGTGCAGCCACACGACGGTCTGCCGCCACCGCTGAGAACTCGATTTCGCCACGACCACGAGGATCCGGCACGCCCAGGCACGGCGGATCCAGTGCTCTCCCCGAGAAAACCCTGAGATCTACTTGGTGGCCCAGGCGCCGTAGAGGAAGGGGCCGACCACCGTTCCGTTCTCGTCGGCGATCTCCGCGAGGAGGCGGGTGGTCAGGGTTTTCGGCTCTACCTCTTCGGTTTTGGCGATGCCGAGGCGTTCCATCAGGGGCAGGATCCCCTCGACCACGTTCGCCCAGCCGAACGCCGGGGCGTTCGCGCCGCCTCCGGCCACCGCTTCCATGCGCAACAGCGGATCCGGGGCGCCTGCTTCGCGGAACGTGGCGAACAGGGACAGGCCCATCTTCATGTCCGCGCCGACCGCGGTGAGCGTGTCCATGACCCAGCCGCGGACCTGGCGCCAGAGCGGCGAATCGACGCTGGTCCACGAGTAGGTGAGGTCCGGTTCCTGCATGCACAGCACGCCGCCCGGGCGCAGCAGCGGCAGTGCTCGGCGCAGCGCCTCGGCCGGGTCGGGGAGGAACAGCAGCACCAGGCGGCCCACCACAGCGTCGAACTCGCCGTCGACGACGTCGAGCTCCTGAACGTCGCCCTCGCGGAACTCGATGTTGGTGTAGCCCGCCGCGTCCACCAGGCGCTGGGCGCGCTGGACGGCGTCCGGGTCGCGTTCGACCCCGATGACGCTGCCTTTCGGCCCGACGATGTCGGCGGCGAGCCGCGCCACGTTGCCCGCTCCGCTGCCCAGGTCCAGCACCCGCATACCCGGCTCCAGACCGGCGGCGTCGAACAGGCGGCGGGTCAGCGGGTCGAGGACCACGCTCTGCTCCAGCAGCCGCCGTTCCTCGAAATCGCGGTCGTTCACGATGTACTCGTGGGTCTCCGACATGTCCACGCCCCCAGTGCGTCCATCCGGCCGGTTCGACCAGCCACTATCCACCGCTGATCGACACCGGGCAAGCATTTCCACACTAATGCTTGAAATTGGTGTCGGGGCGTTGGTGGAGGGCGACGCCCGCGATGACGAGGCCGATGCCGAGCAGGTCCTGCCAGGTCGGGACCTGGGCGAGCAGGAGCAGGCCCATCGCGGTGGCGACCGCGGGCAGCAGGGCGAGCATGAGGGCGAACGAGGCGCGCGGCAGCCGGGCCATGGCCAGCTGGTCGCACACGTACGGGATCACCGAGGAGCACACGCCGACGCCGACTCCCCACAACATCCACAGCGGATGGGTGAACGCGCTCGCGGCGTCGGCGAGGCCGAACGGGCTGATCGCCACCGCGGCGACGATCATGGCCATGCCCAGCCGGTCGATCCCGCTCCAGCTCGCGGTTCCGGTGTTCGCGATCCGATGCCCGAGGACGACGTAGAGCACGAAACCCGCGCAGTTGGCGAAGGCCAGCGCGAATCCCCAGGGCTCGTCGACCAGCCGGAGCTCGGTCAGCGCCACGACGCCACCCACCGCCAGCAGCAGTGCCAGCAGGTTGCGGCGGGTGCGGGCGCCGGCCGCGGCGACGACGACCGTGCCCAAGAACTCGATCGCCCCGACCGTGGCGAGCGGCAGCCTGGCCAGCGCCAGGTAGAAGGCGGTGTTCATGGCGGCCAGCACGAGCCCCAGGCCCAGCAGCACCCAGCGCTGATCGCGGGGCATGCCGCGCAGCAACCGCCACGGGCGTCGCCACGCGGCGAACATCGCTGCCGCCGCGGCGATCCGCAGCCACGTCACGCCCAGCGGGCCGACCTGGGCGAACAGCAGGACCGCCAGCGACGGGCCGAGGTAGTGGAAGACCGCGCTGGTCACGAAGAACGCGGGTGCGGGCAGCCGGCCGACCCAGTCGGCTCCCCGGTTGTCGACCAGTGACGCCGTGCGTTGTGCCATGTGACGATTGTTCGAAGGTGCAGGCCAGATCGGAATGGCCAGGTGAAGGTTCAGGAGTCGGAATGCCTGGAGAACAGCGGAGCAACAGCCGCTCGGCCTTCAACCGCCGGAGCGAGTTGCTGGACGAGATCAACATCCGACTGCTGGGCGAACTGCGCGAGGCACCGCGCATGAGCATGTCGGAGCTGGCGCGGCGGGTCGGCATGAGCGCCCCGGCCGTCACCGAGCGGATCCAGCGGCTGGAGCGCGTCGGCGTCATCGCCGGCTACCAGCTGCAGATCGACCCGGCCAGCCTCGGTCTGCCGGTGAGCGCGTTCGTCCGGATCAGGCCTGCGCCCGGCCAGCTGCCGAAGGTGGCGGCGCTCGCCGAGGAACTGGAGAACGTCAGCGAGTGCCACCGCATCACGGGCGAGGACTGCTTCCTGGTCCGGATCCACGCCGGTGCGGTGGACGAGCTCGAAGAGCTCCTGGACCGGTTCCTGATGTTCGGCCAGACCACCACCTCCATCGTCGTCTCGACGCCCGTCCCACCGCGCCCGCTGCCGCTGACACCGACGTAGTCCGATGTGGACGTTGCGGGTGTCGCGCAGCAGGGTGGCCGTCGCGGGTCATCGCTGCGGTTGGCGCCAGATCAGGACGACTGCGGCCAGGCCTGCGAGGGCGGGAAGTGCGCCGAGCGTGCTGTAAAGCGGCGGGATGACGTTGGTGTACGCGCCGCCGGAGAGCGACATGTTGAGCAGCGCGGCCGAAGCGCCGAGGGCGAACATGATCGTGCCGACCACGCGCACCCAGCGGGCGTGCTTGCGGACTCCGACGATCGTCCACAGCCAGCCCGCGATGCCGAGCACGCCGATGGTCGCCAGGTAGCCGGCGATGACGTTGCGGTCCATCGCGATCAGGCCGTCCGGCCAGTCGGGGTAGGCGCTGCGCACGTGGTTGCCGACGCTGTCGACGGTCGCGACGTCGATCAGCGGCGCGAGGCCGGCGAGGACGGTGAGTGCCAGGCCGAGGTGCAGGACGCGGGTCGTCTTCGGCGTTGCCGACCTGGAAATCGTGGAAGGCGTGCTGGCGACCCTGCACGCCGCGGGATTCTCGCTGGAAGTCGGGCTGGACGTGCTGTTCTCGCTGACCGGTTTCGTCCTCGGGCACGTCGTGACCGCGACCAGTCCCGGAGGGGAGCTGGTGGACGCGTCCGAGCAGGTGCGCAATCTGTCCGATGTGGACCCCGGCGAGTTCCCGCTGCTGGCCGCGGCGGCAGCAGGGGCGAGCAGCGAGGCGGGGGCCAAGTCGCGCTTCGACTTCGCGCTCGACGCGATGCTCGCCGGCTTCGAGCAGGCCCGGATCACGAGCTGAGGGTGGCGATCCAGAGGTGGTCGCGGGCCCGGGTCTGCGCGACCAGGCGGTGGCGGTTCGACGCTTCGACCTCGTCCCGGTGGCCGTTGAACTGCAGGCCCTCGTCCGGGAGGAAGACCGCCCGGAACTCCGTGCCCTTGGCCCGGTGCACCGTGCCGATGTGGATCGGACCGGACGCGCGGCCGTTCCAGCGGTCCAGGGACCGGACGGTGAAACCGGCCTCGCGCAGCACCTGGTCCCAGTGCTGCGCCGCGCTGTTCGTCCTGGTCAGCACGGCTGTGTCGGCGGTGTCGCCGAGTTCGCGGAGCGCGGCGACCAGCGCTTCCTCCTGGTCCGCGCCCTCCCAGCGCACCACTTCGCCGCCGGGTAAGACCGGTAACGCCGAGCGCAGCGCGACCGCGGGACCGCCGTCGAGGTCGTCGAACCGGTTGATCGCGTCGAGCTCCCCGGCCTGCTGGACGATCGACGCCCGGTTCCGGTAGTTGCGGCGCAGCACTTCACCCCTGCCCTGCAACGAGATCCCGGCCTCGGACAGCCGCCAGCCGCCGGGGTACACCTGCTGCTGGCCGTCGCCGACGAGCAGCAGCTGATCGGGACCGTCGCCGCTGATCGCGTGCACCAGGCGCAAGCCGATCAACGTCAGGTCCTGGACCTCGTCGACGACCACCGCCGCGTACTGGCGGGGCAGCGGACGGCGGTCCAGCTCCGACAGCGCGCGCATCAGCACGTCGTTGTGGTCGAAGGCGTCCCGTTCGGACAGCTCGCGCTCGTACTCGCAGTAGAACTGCCAGGCGCGGGCGCGGAGTTCGGCCGGCAGCGGCTGGCCGCGGCCCTTGCGCGGAACCGTTCGATAGGTGTCCAGCGTGCGGATCCCGCGACCCTTGATGACCCGGTTGATCTCGTCCTTCCAGTAGCTGCGCGAGTTGCGGAACCCGCGCAGCGGTCCGGTCAGCTCCGAGCGCTGCCACACCGCGTCGAAGGCCTGCTCCACCTTCTGCTCGTCGACGTCGGCGGCGCGTCCGCGCTGGTCCAGGAAGTCCCGCGCCCAGGAGTGCAGGTGGGTGAACTCGATGCGCTGGACCAGGTGCGGGGCCAGCGAGCGGAACTGCTCGGCGGCGATCAGCGGCAGGTTGCGCAGGTGCGTGGTGAACAGCAGCTTCCCGGTCGTGCGGCGGGAGAGGTAGGCCAACCGGTGCAGGGCCAGTACCGACTTGCCGGTTCCCGCCGGGCCGGTGATCCGCGCCGGTCCGGAGTAGCGGCGCCGCACCGCGCCGAGCTGCGTGTCGTCCAGGAAGATCCGCCAGTCCCGGAACGGCCGCTCCAGCGCCCGCTCGACCCGCTCGCGGCGCAGGTCCTGCGTCTCGATCAGGGCGGATTCGCCGACCTGCCCGGGGATGCGCTGTCCCGGGATGCGCTGCGAGTTCCACATGAACGGGGCCAGGTCGAAGGTCCTGCTGTCCAGGTGCCGCGCGATGTTCAGCGCCTCAGCGGGTTTCAGCAGCCGTTCGCCGTGCCGCAGCACCCGGTCCAGCTCGGCCTCGGTGATGGCCAGGTGCTCGCCGGTGTGGCCCTTGCGGCCGCGGTGATCGGCCGGGTGCACCACCACCGCGCGGATCACCGCCTCGGTCACCGCACCCGCGTCGGTCGACGCGCCGGCCAGCAGCTCCGCCGCCCAGACGAACGCCGCCCGGGCGTCCTCCCACTCCGGTTCGGCCTCCCGGAGCAGGACGACCAGCACGCCCTGCGGGCCCACGAGCACCGCGTCCGGGCGGTTGGCCGGGGTGTGCGGGGCGAACTGGTTGAGCAGCGGGTACCACCCGCTGTCCTGCTCGACCCCGAACCGCTGCAGGACCCGGTGGTGCCAGGGCGGCAGCAGCCGACCGGCCAGCTCGGCTTCGGCTTCGCGGCGCAGACGTTCCTGGCGGTGGTGGAAAGTCCCGGTCACGGCGCCTCCTGTCTCCACTGGAACCGTCGCCGGCGGAGCCGACCACGCTCGGTATCGACAGTAGTGCGTTGAGTGTCGGTTTCGGGCGTGTGCGCAGCTCATCACCTGGATGTCGCAGGCGCGGAAATCACCGCCGGGGGAGCTCCTCGGCGACCAGCAGGTCCAATGTGGACATCGGTAGAGCGCCGTGGCGCAGGATCGCGTCGTGGAAGCGGCGGATGTCGAAGTCGGCGCCGAGCCGCTGCTGCGCGGCGGCCCGGACCCGCTCGATCTCCAACTTCCCCACCAGGTACGACAGGGCCTGCGCCGGGTAGGAGATGTAGCGGTCGATCTCGGAGTCGACCTCCAGCTGCGGCAGGATGGTGTGCTCCCGCAGGTAGTCCACGGCGCGCTGCCTGCTCCAGCCGAACTCGTGCAGCCCGGTGTCGACCACCAGCCGCGCAGCCCGCAGCAGGTCCTGCGCGACCATGCCCAGCCGGGCCAGGTCGTCGGAGTACAGGCCCATCTCGTCGGCCAGCCGCTCGGTGTAGAGGCCCCAGCCCTCGGCGTAGGCGGTGATCGAGATCAGCCGCCGCAACATCGGCAGCTCGGTGCGCAGCTGCGCGAGGCTGATCTGCATGTGGTGGCCGGGCACGACCTCGTGGAACGCGATCACCTCGGAGTTGAAGCGCTGGCGCTCCTCGGCGCGTTCGGTGTTGGCGAAGTAGACGCCCGGGTGCGAACCGTCCAGGGCCGGGGCGTTGTAGAAGCCGATCGGCGTGCTGTCCGTGGTGGGGCCCGGAATCGCGCGCACCTCGCACGGCTGGTCGGGCAGCGTCGCGAACCACTGCGGCGCAGCCGATTCCGCGCGCGCGATCGCGTTGCGAGCGGAGGTCAGGAGCTCCTCGCCGTCCCGCCAGCGCAGTGCGGGATCGGTGCGCAGCCGGTGCAGCACCGCGTCCGGATCGCGTTCGTCCCAGACCCGCCCGCCGAGCTCGGAGAGCTCCCCGCGCAGCGCGGCGATCCGGGCCCGGCCGGTGTCGTGCAGGTCCTGCGGGGTGCGGTCGGTGCTGGTGTTGGCGCGCACGAGCCAGTGGTAGGCGTCGTGGCCGCCGGGGATCCAACGCAGTCCCGGCCGGTCCGCCGGGCGCGAGTGCGGGGCGATCTCGATGGCGAGGAACTCCCGGTACTCGCGCAGCGCCGGGTGGACCTCCTCGGCCAGCACGCGCTTGCGCTCCTGCTCCAGCGCCGGGTCGTGCAGCTCGGGAACGAGCAGCGGGTCCGGATTGGCCAGGTAGTCGCCGAGGTGGCGGACCGCGTCCTCGACCAGCACCCGCACCGGAACCCGGCCGGTCGCGACACCCTCGCGGTGCCGTTGCGCGGTGGCCGCGATGAACTCGGGGAGCTTGCGCAGGCGCTGCACGAAATCCGCGCCCTGCTCGGCATCCGCGACCGACACCTGCCCGAGGTGGAACAGCAGCCCGGCCACCGGCGCGAACAAGCTCCCGACCACGGTGTACTCGGGGGACCGGGCGTCGAACCGGGCGACCACGGCCTGCGCGTGGTGCACCACGGCCGCGATGGTCAGCCGCTGCTCCAGATCGGCGTGCGAGGTGTCCACCGCCATCGCGCGCACCCGAATGTCCTCGGCGCGCTCCCGGAGCGCCAGCTCACCCGCGGCGGAGATGTCGGGCAGCCGGTCGTCCCAGGTGCGGACCCCGTACAGCGAAGCGCTGACCGGGTTCGACTCGAAAATGACGTCCAGCAGTTCATCGGCGAGTTCTGTGGGAGTGCTCACACCCACCCATGTTGCCCCAGTCGACCGCTACTGCGCCGCTGCTGAACGAACGGACCGTTCGTCCCGTAGAGCGAGGTGGACGGGCCGTTGACTTCATCCGCCCGGGCCTGGCGGACGGTCGCTGCGAAGCGGGGACAATGAACGCGTGGATCCACTGCACGACCCGGACGACGAGGCACTGCTCGACCCGAGGCAAGCTCGCGATCTCGCCGGGCTGGTCGAGACCGCGCGGCTCGCTTCTGCCGTCGTGCGCTACGGACTGCGCACCAGGGTCGGTGCCGCCACGGTCGTGCTCAACCAGGACAACCCGCTGCCCGCCGCCAACCACGCCTGCGCGCTGTGGGGGACGCTCGCCGAGGTCGCCGGAACCCTGCTGGAACTGGAGCAGGTCTTCGCCGACGCCGGCCACGCCGAGGCCGTCGTGTTCGCCTCGCCGACCACCGTCGCGGAGATCGAGGGCATCGCCGACGACGCCGGATGGCGCGCGGTGGAGGAGCTCGTCGCGCTGCTGCACCGGGTCCGGCAGGACCCCCGCGGCCTGGCGCGACCGGCCGAGGACCGCGACCTGCCCGGCATCGTCGACCTGATCGCCGACGACGCCGGTCTCTCCGAAGAGGGCGAGCGGCGACTGCTGCGCAACCTGGGCCACCGCATCGACGAACCGCGCAGCGTCCTGCGAGTCGTGGACGACCCGGACGCCGACCGCATCGCGGGCTTCGCCCAAGGGTTCATCGAACGCCGCGTCGGCCTGGTCGAGCAGGTGATCGTGCGCCCCGGCCGACGCCGCCGGGGCATCGGCCGCGAACTGGTCGCCGACGTCATCGACGAGCTCCGCGAACGCGGCGCCCTGATGGTCGCGGCCCAGAGCGAAGAAGGAGGCACGGCGGAGCGCTTCGCCGAAGCCTGCGGCTTCGACGTGGTCTACGGAGTCACGGCCTACGCCCGCCGAATCGACGACCTCCTCTGAGAGGCCTGTCTCCGGTGGTCGTTTTGCGTGGCGGTGCGGGTAGCGGAACCTCAGCGCCCGCCTGGACTCCGGGTGCCCGACTTGATGCATGCCAATACACGGCAGCCGGGCCGTCCTCGCCAGGCGAACGCTGAGAACCCGCGGCGGTGCCGGGTGCGAGCGTGGGCTATGCGCCTGGCGGCGCATCAAAGATCAAGAACCAGGATCAGCGACAGGCTTTGACCGGCATTTCGGCTGGTCAGGACCCGTGAGTACTTTGGGGCGCTATAGCAACCCAAAGTACTCACGGGTCCCCACCTGCGGAAAGGGACGCCCGTGCGCCACGGGTTGCTCGATCCAGGTGGGCGGGATCGTCACATCTTCGGTCTTCGGCGGAATAAAGCTCCGGCGGCGGGGGTTCGGGTAGCCGGACCGACCCGGGCATGCTCCGGGCTATTCGTTTAGTTCGGCTAAGCATGGGAGGGCGACGGTGTCGAGCAGCTCGGCAACGGCGGAGAACACCGAGGGCACCGGCATCGGTTCCTTGCCGCGGGAGATCTGGATCCTGGTCACCGGCGGCTTCATCGTCGCGGTGGGGATGGGCATCGTCGCCCCGGCGCTGCCGACCTTCGCCACCAGCTTCGACGTCGGCGTCACCGCCGCATCCTTCGTGATCAGCGCGTTCGCCATGATGCGCCTGGCCTTCGCACCGGTCAGCGGACGACTCGTGTCGTTCTTCGGCGAGCGCTCGATCTACGTCCTGGGCATCACGATCGTCGGGGTGAGCACCGCCGCCTGCGCGTTCGCCGCGTCCTACTGGCAGCTGCTGATCTTCCGCGCCCTCGGCGGCATCGGCTCGACGATGTTCACCGTGTCCGCGGTCGCGCTGCTGGTCCGCCTGTCGCCGCTGCACCTGCGCGGCCGGGCGTCCGGGGTGTGGGCGACGAGCTTCCTGCTCGGCAACGTCTCCGGGCCGATCATCGGCGGCGTCATGATCGGCTACTCGCTGCGGCTGCCGTTCGTCACCTACGGCATCGCGCTGTTCGCCGCCGCGTTCATCGGCTGGCTGATGCTGCGCAAGTCGGAGCTGGCGGCGCCGCAGACCGACACCGGCGAGGCACCGGTGCTGACGGTGCGCCAAGCCCTGCGCCACCGCACCTACCGCGCCGCGCTGCTGTCCAACTTCAGCAACGGCTGGGCCGTCTTCGGCGTCCGCATCGCGCTGGTGCCGCTGTTCGTGGTCGAAGCCCTTCGCTCCACCGAGTCCATGGCGGGCGTGGCGCTGTCGGTGTTCGCGGTCGGCAACGCCGCGGTGCTGCTGCTGTCGGGCCGGATCGCCGACCAGCGCGGCCGCAAACCGCTGGTCCTCGTCGGGCTCGCGGTCTCCGGTCTCGCCACCGCGTCCCTGGGCTTCTCCGACTCCGTCCCGTGGTTCCTCGTCGCCTCGCTGATCGCGGGCATGGGCGCGGGCATCCTCAACCCCGCCCAGAACGCCGCGGTCGCCGACATCATCGGCGCGAAGGGCAAGGGCGGTCCGGTGCTGGCGTCGTTCCAGATGTCGGCCGACTTCGGCGCGATCCTCGGCCCGCTGGTCGCCGGGGTCCTCGCCGACACGCTCTCCTACCGAGCGGCCTTCGCCGTCACCGGCTTCACCGCGGTGCTCGGCCTGCTGGCCTGGGCCGGAGCCCCGGAAACCCGCCCGGCGGACAAACCCGCTCCCCAGCTGGCCGACGACGCCGCCTGAGTGCTCGCCTTCGACCTGCGCGGAACGAGCACTTCAGACAGAAGGTTTTCGAGTCGCCGCCCGGCGCTGCCGGTCGCAGTCTGGACACCCGAGCAGGTGTCCGGTGACCGGCCGCCGGGTATCCCGGCGTTGACCTGACGCGCCGGTTTCGCCTGCCTGCCGAAGCGGGAGGACGACATGAGCACGACGACCGGGATCCCCGGCCACGAGCTGACCGAGGACCTGCTGCTGCAGGAACTGCGCCACCTGCACCGGACCCGCCACGAGACCTTCCTGCACGGCTCGGCCGACTCGCTGCGCGAGCACACGGCGCGCACCTTCGAGCTCGAGCAGGAGTACCTGCGCCGCCACCCCGAACGCGCGGTCGACCCGCGGCGCACCCGGTCCGGAGCGAGGGGGGAGCCGCAGCATGCCTGAGCCGCGCATCGTGATCATCGGCGGTGGCCACGTCGGGCTGACCCTGGCGCTGCGGCTGCAGAAGAAGCTGCGCGCCGGCGAAGCGCAGGTCACCGTGATCGACACCCAGCCGCACATGACCTACCAGCCGTTCCTGCCGGAAGCGGCGGCCGGATCGCTGGAACCCCGGCACGTGGTGGTCCCGCTGCGCGAGGCGCTGCGCAAGTGCCGGGTGATGACCGCGCAGGTGTCGAGCATCGACCACGCCAACCACGAGCTGACCGCGACGCTCGGCGACGGCAAGGTCGAGCACTTCGGCTACGACGTGCTGGTCGTGGTCCCCGGCTCGATCTCGCGGGCGCTGCCGATCCCGGGCCTGGCCGAGCGGGGCGTCGGGTTCAAGACCATCGGCGAGGCGATCTACCTGCGCAACCACGTCCTGTCCAGGTTGGACATCGCGGCCAGCACGCGCGACGAGCAGCTGCGGCGCCGGCTGCTGACGTTCGTGTTCGTCGGCGGCGGGTACGCGGGCATCGAAGCGATGGCCGAGCTGGAGAGCATGGCCCGCGACGCGATCCGCAGCTACCCGCCGATCGACCCGCGGGAGATGCGCTGGGTGCTGGTCGAGGCGATGGGCCGGATCATGCCCGAGGTCAGCCCGCCGATGAGCGAGTACACCCGGCAGCGGCTGGAAGAACGCGGCATCGAGGTCAAGCTGAACACCACGGCCAAGTCCTTCGTGGACGGTCACGCGGTGCTCTCCGACGGCGACGAGTTCGACACCGACACCGTGGTGTGGACCGCGGGCGTCAAACCGCACCCGATGCTGGAGGACAGCGACCTCCCGCGCGACACCAAGGGCCGCTTGGAATGCACGGCGAAGCTGCAGGTCCGCGGCACCCACGATGTGTTCGCCGCCGGTGACTGCTCCGCCGTCCCCGACCTGACCAGCAGCGACCCGGACGCCCTGTGCAGCCCGTCGGCGCAGCACGCGGTGCGCCAGGCCAAGGTCCTCGCGGACAACATCACGGCGCTGCTGCGCGGCGAACCGCTGGCCAACTACAAGCACCGCTACGCCGGATCGGTCGCCGGCCTGGGCCTGTTCCAGGGCGCGGCGGAGGTCTACGGGATCAAGCTCAAGGGCTTCCCGGCCTGGCTGCTGCACCGCACCTACCACCTGGCGAAGATGCCGACCGCGTCGCACAAGGCGCGCATCCTCGGCGACTGGCTGCTGGAGATGCCGTTCCGCCGCCAGGTCGTCGCCCTCGGCGAGCTCCACGACCCCCGGGCGGAGTTCGTCAGAGCGGCCAACACCCGAGGCCTGCCAGGCCCCAACGGCCGCGCGGCGGGCTAGTCACTCCAGCCCGGGGATCGGTGCGACGCCGTAGTCCCAGCGCACCAGCCGCCTCGCCTTGCCGGTCTCGGAGCGCGGGATGTGATCGGGCGGCAGCACCCGCACGATGCAGCCGAGCCCCAGCCGGGCGTGCAGCGCAACCGTGAGATCGCGCTCCAGCCCTTCCACGTCGCCGTGCGGATCCCGGGGTTCGACGGCGATCCGCAGCTCGGGCCGCGACCGGTCGCGCCGGTCCTCGACGATCAAGTAGTGCGGCGAGACCCGCGGATCGGCCAGCAGCACGGCCTCGACCTCCGACGGGAACACGTTGACCCCGCGGATGATCAGCATGTCGTCGGTGCGCCCCAGCACCCGGCTCATCCGCCGCAGCGTCCGCGCCGACCCGGAGGCCGGCCCGTGCAGCGCGGCGACGTCGCCGGTGCGGTAGCGCAGCAGGGGAGTGCCGGTCTTGGTGAGCGTGGTGAACACCAGCTCACCGGGCTGCCCGTCGGCCAGCGGCTGCCCGTCCGGACCCACGACCTCGGGGAAGAAGTGGTCCTCGGCGATGTTCAACAACCCGCCGGAATCCAGCGACTCGCACGCCACACCGGGCCCGATGATCTCGGTGAGCCCGTAGATGTTGAGCGCCCGCAACCCCAGCAACCGCTCCACGCCCTGCCGCATCTCCTCGGTCCAGGGCTCCGCCCCGAACACCCCGACCCGCAACGACAGCTGCTCGGCGGTGATCCCGGTCGAAGCGAACGCCTCACCGAGGTAGACGGCGTACGAAGGGGTGCAGCACAGCACGTCCGGCCGCAGGTCCAGCAACAACCGCAGCTGCCGATCGGTGGCCCCGCTCGACACCGGCAGCACGGTGGCCCCGAGCCGAGTCGCCCCGTGGTGCACCCCGAGCCCACCGGTGAACATCCCGTACCCGTAGGCGCAGTGCACGAAACTGCGCCGAGTCACACCAGCCCCACCCAGCGCACGAGCCATCACCCGCGTCCACACGTCCACGTCGTGCGCGGTGTAGGCGACCAGCGTCTGCCGCCCCTGCGTCCCCGACGACCCGTGCACGCACACGACGTCCTCAGCAGCCGCCGACCGCATACCGAACGGGTAGTGGTCCCAGAAGTCCTGCCGCGACGAGAACGGCAACCGGTGCAAGTCGTCGAGCGAAACATCAGCGCCCCGCCCCACCCCGCAATCCCGCAGCCGCCCGGCCTGAACCCCACCAGCGGCCAGCAACCGGTCCACCAACCGGCGCAACCGCCGCTCCTGCAACTCGCGCCGCCGCTCCGGCGCAGCCCCCTCGACTTCAGGAGCCACCAGCGGCGGCCTGACGCCCTGTGCCGTTGCCACGACTCTCGGTGTACCAGCCCCAGGTCAGAAGGGGTAGATCCAACTAGGGGTACCCCCCTGAAAACGCCCCCCGAGAGGTGTTGTACTGTTATGGCACACGAGATGAGCGGGACGGAAAAACGAACCGAACATCTCGGAACAAAAGAACAAGGGGCTGTGGCGCAGCTGGTAGCGCACTTGACTGGCAGTCAAGGGGTCACGGGTTCGAATCCCGTCAGCTACTACTGGTTCGTCGGGCGGGCCGACGACGTGATCAAGTCCGCCGGACACCTCGTCGGGCCCTTCGAGGTCGAAAGCGCGCT
>NZ_JBEOVY010000203.1:0-13941 GCF_040295745.1 Saccharopolyspora sp. NPDC002686 | reverse complement strand
AAGAGACCCAAGACCGGAAGGAGAGGCCATGAGGTACCTGAAACGGACAACCCGGCGGCGCCCGCCGTGCCGGGTGGACAGAACTCGACCGTCAGCCCCGGCCCGGGACGGTTCCCGGCGAAATCGACACCCGGCTCCGGCCCGCGCGGAAGCCGCATCGCACCTGGTCAGAGCCCCACAACGACAGCGGCCCAGGCCGCTGGGGCCCGGGCCGCTGCTGGGCGCTCAGCTCAGGACGAGTGCTCCCGGACGGACTTGATGATCGCGCCGAAGTCCAGGTCGCCGCCGCCCTCCTCGTTGAAGCGGCGGTAGAGCTCGGTGGCCAGGCGGCCGACCGCGATGTCGGTGCCGCTCTGCTCGGCCGCCGAGGTGGCCAACCGGAGGTCCTTGAGCATCAGCGCGGCGGCGAAGCCGGGCTCGTAGTCGTGGTTGGCGCGGCTGGTCTCCACCAGGTCCGGTACCGGGCAGTTCGTGGTCAGCGCCCAGCACTGCCCGGTGGAGACCGACGCCACGTCGTAGAGCGCCTCGTGCGACAGCCCGAGCCGCTCGCCGAGCACGAATGCCTCGCTGACCGCGACCATCGATGCCCCGAGGATGAGGTTGTTGCACATCTTGGTGACCTGGCCGTTGCCCGGCCCGCCGCAGTGGATCACCTTGCGGGCCATCGGCTCCAGCAGTGGTTCGGCGCGGCGGAAGGCGTCCTCCGAGCCGCCGACCATGAACGTCAGCGTGCCCGCTTCCGCCCCGGCCGTGCCGCCGGACACCGGCGCGTCGACGGAGTCGAACCCGGCCTTCTCGGCCCGCTCGTGCGCCGCCCTGGCGTCCGCCACATCCACAGTGGACGAGTCGACCAGCAGCGCGCCGGGCTTGGCCGCGGCCAGCACCTCGTCGTAGCACTCGAGCACGTGCTTGCCGCTGGGCAGCATGGTGATCACCGCATCGGCACCGGCGACCGCGTCGGCCACCGACGCCACGGTGGTCACGCCGTGCTGTGCGGCGACCTCCAGCGCAGCCGGGATCAGGTCGAAGCCCTGCACGGTGTGCCCGGCCTTGACCAGGTTCGCCGACATCGGACCGCCCATGTGGCCCAGCCCGATGAAACCGATGACAGCCATTGTCACAACCTTTCTGCGCTGGAACTTCGGAGTCGAGGCCGACGCGAGGTCAGCCGAACAGCTTCGGCTCGCCCGCGACCGGGGCGAAGAACTCGGCCACCCGCGCGTCGTCCACTTCGGACAGCTGCGGCGGCGACCACTTCGGGTTGCGGTCCTTGTCGACCAGGGTCGCCCGCACCCCCTCGACGAAGTCACCGATGCGCACGCAGGCCATGGCCAGCCGGTACTCCTGCACCAGCGCCTCCTCCAGCGAGGCGTAATCGCTGCGCAGGGCCTTGAGCGTGACCTTCAGCGAGGTCGGCGACTTCTGCTCGATCGCCTCGGCGGCTTCGCGGGCCGCGGCTTCCGGACGCTCCCGCAGCCGGCGCAGGACCTCCTCGACGCTGTCCGCCGAGTAGGCCGCGTCGATCCACTCCCGGTGCTCGGCCAGCGGCGCGTCCGGAGTGGGTTCGGCGAACTTGCGCAGCACCTCGTAGACCGAGCCGCCGGACAACGCGTTGATGAGCTCGGGCAGGTTGGCGCTGTCGACGAAGTAGTCGGCCACGCCGCAGTGCACCGCGTCCGCTCCGCCGACCGGGCTGCCGGTCAGCGCCAGGTGGGTGCCGAGCTCACCGGGTGCGCGGGACAGCAGGTAGGTGCCGCCGACGTCCGGGATGAAGCCGATGCCGACCTCCGGCATGCCGACCTTGGAGCGCTCGGTGACCACCCGGTGCGAGCCGTGCGCGGAGATGCCGACGCCGCCGCCCATGGTGATGCCGTCCATGATCCCCACGACCGGCTTCGGATACCCCGCCAGCGCCGAGTTGAGCTGGTACTCCTCGGTCCAGAACGCGGTCGGCAGCGACTCGTCACCGGCCTTGGCCGCGTCGTGCAACGCCCGGACGTCCCCGCCCGCGCACAGCCCGCGCTCGCCCGCTCCGTCGATCAGGACTGCCTCGATGTGCTCGGCGGTGCGCCACTGCTCGATGGCCTTCGCCATCTCCCGCACCATGCCCAGCGTCAGCGAGTTGAGCGCCTTGGGGCGGTTGAGCGTGATCCGTCCGAGCGAGCCCTGCTCGCGAACCAGGACCTCGGGCTCCGTCATACAGCCACTCCCCGTGTCTCGTCATGCGCACCACCTGCCGCCTCCCACCGCAAATTCCATTGAAATCGGACGTTCGATTTCAATGGAATTCGCGGACCACCTCACCCGGACAGGAGGCTGCGGGAGACGATCAGGCGCATGATTTCGTTGGTGCCTTCCAGGATCTGATGCACCCGCAGGTCGCGGACGATCTTCTCCAAGCCGTACTCGGCAAGGTAGCCGTATCCACCGTGGATCTGAAGGGCTTCGTTGGCCACCGCGAACCCCGTATCGGTGGCGAGTCGCTTGGCCATCGCGCACAACCGGGTCGCCGACGAATCCTTGGCGTCCAGCGCCACCGCCGCCCGCCACAGCAGCAGCCGGGCGGCTTCCAGCTCGGTGGCCATGTCGGCGAGCTTGAACTGCAGCGCCTCGAACTCGCTGAGCTTGACCCCGAACGCGGTGCGTTCCCGCACGTAACCGAGGCTCTTGTCGAGCGCCGCCTGCGCGCCGCCCAGCGAGCACGCGCCGATGCTGAGCCGGCCGCCGTCCAGCCCGGTCATCGCGATCCGGAAGCCGATGCCCTCCTCGCCGAGCCGCTGGTCGGCGGGCACCCGGACGCCGTCGAAGATCACCTGCCTGGTGGGTTGGGCGTTCCAGCCCATCTTCTTCTCGTTCGCCCCGAACGACAGGCCCGGCGCGTCGGCCTCGACGACGAAGGTGGAGATGCCCTTCGCGCCCTGCTCACCGGTGCGGGCCATCACCACGTAGACGTCCGAGCTGCCACCACCCGAGATGAACTGCTTGACCCCGGTCAGCACGTAGTCGTCGCCATCCCGGACCGCTCGGGTCTGCAGCGCGGCGGCGTCCGAACCAGCCCCGGGCTCGGTGAGGCAGTAGCTGGCCAGGCGCTGCATCGAGCACAGCTGCGGCAGCCAGCGGTTGCGCTGCACGTCGGTGCCGAAGCGGTCGATCATGCCCGCGCACATGTTGTGGATGGAGATGTAGGCGGCGATCGACGGGTCGCCGCTGGCCAGCGCCTCGAAGATCAGCGCCGAGTCGAACCGGCTCAGGCCGCTGCCGCCGACGGATTCGTCGACGTAGACCCCGCCCATCCCGAGCTCCCCGGCCAGCCGCAGCGTCTCGACCGGGAAGTGCTTGGCCTGGTCCCAGTCGACGGCGTGCGGGGCGAGCTGCTCGGCGGCGAACTCCCGCGCGGCCTCCCGGATGGCGCGCTGGTCGTCGGTGAGCCCGAACGGCGACACCGGACCGGCTACGGCTGCAACGGACACGTCCACTCCTTCGCCTTCGGCGGTCTCGCGCGAAACCGCCACCTGCTGCGCAGGCGGCGGCCCCTCCCGCGGGGCCGCCGCTCGCCCGGGTTCAGTGCATGGTCGGGATGGTGAAACTGGCGCCTTCCTTCAAGCCGGAAGGCCAGCGCGAGGTGACCGTCTTGGTCTTGGTGTAGAAGCGGATCGCGTCCGGGCCGTGCTGGTTGAGGTCGCCGAATCCGGAGCGCTTCCAGCCGCCGAAGGTGTGGTAGGCGATCGGCACCGGGATCGGCACGTTCACCCCGACCATGCCGGTGTTGACGCGGGAGACGAACTCGCGGGCCGCGTCACCGTCACGGGTGAAGATCGCGACGCCGTTGCCGTACTCGTGCTCGCTGGGCAGCCGCAGCGCCTCGTCGTAGTCGGCGGCGCGCACGATCGAGAGCACCGGACCGAAGATCTCCTCCCGGTAGATCCGCATGTCCGGGGTGACGTGGTCGAACAGCGAAGCGCCGAGGAAGAACCCGTCCTCGTTGCCGGCCAGCGTGAAGTCCCGACCGTCCACCACCAGCTGCGCGCCTTCGTCGACGCCCACGCCGATCAGGTCCAGGACCCGCTGCCGGGCCTGGCCGGTGACCAGCGGCCCGAAGTCGGCGCTCTCGTCGAAGCTGGTGCCGATCTTGAGCTGCCCCACCCGCTCGACCAGCTTCTCCACCAGCGCGTTCGCGGTGGCCTCGCCGACCGGCACGGCCACCGAGATGGCCATGCAGCGCTCGCCCGCCGAGCCGTAGCCGGCGCCGATCAGCGCGTCGACGGCCTGGTCGAGGTCCGCATCGGGCATCACGATCAGGTGATTCTTGGCGCCGCCGAAGCACTGCGCGCGCTTCCCGTGGGCCGCGGCGGTCGTGTAGATGTACTCGGCGATGTCCGAGGAGCCGACGAACCCGACGGCCTCGACGCGCGGCTCGGTGAGGATCGCGTCCACCGCGGTCTTGTCACCGTTGACGACGTTGAAGATCCCCGGCGGCAGCCCGGCCTCGATGAACAGCTCGGCCAGCCGCAGCGGCACCGAGGGGTCCCGCTCGGACGGCTTGAGGATGAAGGCGTTGCCGGAGGCGATGGCCGGTGCGGCCTTCCACAGCGGGATCATCGCCGGGAAGTTGAACGGCGTGATGCCGGCGACCACGCCCAGCGGCTGCCGCATCGAGTAGACGTCGATGCCGGTACCGGCGCTCTCGCTGTACTCGCCCTTGAGCAGGTGCGGGATGCCGACGGCGAACTCGACGACCTCCAGACCGCGCTGGATGTCGCCCTTGGCGTCGGCGACGGTCTTGCCGTGCTCGGAGGCCAGCAGCCGCGCCAGCGAGTCCATCTCCTCGTTGACCAGCTGCAGGAAGCGCATCAGCACCCGTGCCCGCTTCTGCGGGTTCAGCGCGGCCCAGGCAGGCTGCGCCTCGGCGGCGTTGTCGACAGCCGCCACGACCTCCTCCGCGGACGCCAGCGGAACCCGGGCCTGCACCTGCCCGGTGTTGGGGTCGAACACGTCGCCGAAGGAACCCGAGGTCCCCGCAACGCGCTTGCCACCGATGAAGTGCTCCAGCTCGTTGGTCATCTCGCAACGCACCTTCCGCCGTACCGGCCGGTAATTACTCGGAAGTCAAACCTTTGGTACCCCAATCATTCCCAGAAACACGTCTCCCGCAACAGGGTGTCGCCCATCACAGTTCAGCGAGTTTTCATCCGCAGCTCAGACCTCGTGAGTGTTTTGCGGCGTCATAGCGCCCCAAAGTGCTCACGAGCCTTGGCGCACCCCGGCTGACGTCACGACTCGAGGTAGTCGTTGAGGATCTTCGCGAGTTCGGGGCTGAGGGGGCGGTCGTCGGAGGTCGTGACCCAGGCGTAGGCGTCGTGTTCGGTCAGGCGCACGCCGTCGGCCGGTTCGACGGTCACCGACCAGGTGTGCTGGCGGTTGTGGCGGCCGCTGGCGCTGGTGTAGTCGAACGCGCCGAGGTATCCGGTGACCTCGGCGATGCGCAGGCCGGTTTCCTCGATCACCTCGCGGTGCAGCGCGGTGCTCAGGTCCTCACCGGGGTCGACCTTGCCGCCGGGGAACTCCCACTCCCCGCCCCGGGAATCCGTAGCGCACCGGCGGACCAGCAGAACTCGCCCGTCGACGTCGACGACACCGGCGACGATCTGCTGCTCGACACCATCCGCGGCGTCCTGGCGGGCCAAGTCGGCGACTTCGGCGGGGTGCATGCGGTGTCCTCCGGGGCTTTTCGCCACGGTACCGCAGGCCGATCCGCGCCTTCCCGCCCCAAGTGCTCGCCTCCCCCGATCGGCAGAGCCTCCTCGCCGCCGCGATCGGTGCAGACGTCACGGACGCTGGTTCCGCGCGCAGACCTGCTGGTTCCACTCCGAGCCGGTGGCGGGCCGGGAGTCCACAAAGCACAACCGCGCGCAGCGCGCTGAGCAGCGGTTGTGGGCTTAGGCTGCAACGCATGTCCTCCGAATCACCGGACATCTGGGCGATGGCCGACCTGGCCACGCCGTTCGCGGTTCGGACCGCGGCCACCCTGCGAGTGCCCGATGTGGTCAAGGACGGGCCGCTGCCGCTCGCCGAGATCGCGAAGCGCTGCAAGGCCGTGGCCGACCCGCTGGGTCGGGTGCTGCGATTCCTGGTGCACCGCGGCATGTTCACCGAGCCCGAACCCGACGTCTTCGGCCCCAACGACGCCTCCAACGCGCTGCTCAGCGAAGTGCTCGACGGGCCGCGCCCCTGGCTGGACCTCGACGGCGCGGTCGGTCGCGCCGACCTCGCGTTCGTCGAGCTCATCGAGCAGGTGCGCGGGCACCACCCCGCGTACCCGGCGGCTTTCGGCCGGTCCTTCTGGGAGGACCTGGCGCACAACCCGCAGCTGTCGGACTCCTTCGACACGTTGATGGAGACCAAGACGCACGGGATCGCCCCGCTGGTCGCGGCCGCGCACGACTGGTCCCGCTACCGCCGGATCGCCGACATCGGCGGCGGGAAGGGCGTCCTGCTCGCCGAGATCCTGCGCAGCGGTCCAGAGCTGCGCGGCGTCCTGGTCGACCTGATCGGACCGACCCGCAACGCCATCGCCTACCTGCAGGAACGCGAGGTCTCGGACCGCGCGGAGGTGGTCGCGGCGAGCTTCTTCGAGCCGCTGCCGGTTCGCGCCGACGCGATGATCATCTGCGACGTGCTCGGCGACTGGGACGACGAGGACGCCGCCCAGATCCTGCGCCACTGCGGTCAGGCGTTGGAGCCCGGCGGCCGCGTGCTGATCGTCGAGCTGCTGCCGGACGACGACCGGATGCCGACGTTCACCGAGATGGACCTGCGGATGATGGTCTACGTCGGCGGCCGGATGCGCGACCTCGACCGCACCCAGCAGGTCGCGGCCGCGGCCGGGTTGTCCGTCGAGGACTTCACCATGCTGGACAACGGCTACGCCATCATCGAATGCCGCTGCGAGCGCTAGCCACCTTGGCGGCCAGCGACTCGCGCCACTTCTCCGGCAGGTCCACCAGACCGCGTTCCACGTGGTCGGCCAACTCCGGGGCCCTGTTCATCGACAGCGCGAACACCTCGGCGACCTGCACGCCGTGGTCCGGTCGGGAGAGCACCTCGACGTTGTCACCGGCCGCGATCTCGCCCGGCTCCTCCACCGCGAGGTAGGCCCCGGTCCTGCCGTGCTCGGTGAACTGCTTGACCAGCGACGGGACGTCCCAGAACCCGGCGAAGACCCGGCACGGGGTGCGCGGACCGGTCACCCGGAGCACCGCGCCGCCGATCCGCCAGCGCTCACCGATCACCGCCGAGCTGCTGTCGACGTCGACCAGCGTCAGGTTCTCCCCGGCGTTGCCCGGCACCAGCCCACGTCCCAGCACCTCCGACCAGTGCTCGAGCTCTTCCCGGTCGAAGGCGTAAGCCGCCTGGTGCCAACTCCCGTGGTGCTTGCGGTCGCACACCGTGTCCCCGCGCACCCCGGACGGCTCGAACAGCACCGGGCCCGACGTCGGCTGCTTGTCGATACCGCTGCGACCGAGCCGCCCGGTCCACTCCCCGCTCCGAACCACCGCGACGTTCACCGACTCCACGATCCCCATGCCCAGAACCTACGCGGCGCCCAACCCGCGACACCATCCGATTTCACGTGCTGGGCCTCGGCTCACGGTGCGGTGCCGGCCCGTCGCAGCGCGTCGCGAACAGCGGCCGCGTTCGGACGCAGTCCCGCTCGAACCGTTCGCAGTCAATCCACAATGGACCGACTGGAACACGCCCGGCCACCGGAGATGCGATCGGCGGAATCCCCGCTCTGAGATCATCTTCCGACGCGGTGCCCGCGCCCGCGGAACGCGCAGCTCAGCATCGCGCGCACCACAGCTCCCGAAACCCGCTCCCATCAGGTGATCCGGCACTCTTTCAACGGCATTCCTCCTCCCCTTTCGGCATAACGGAATTGAGGCGCTGATCGGAAAGGCAACGACCCATGAAGACCACCAAGCGCGGTAGCCTCGCGCTCCGCACCGCCAGCGGCGAAGACGCCACCGCCCTCGCCGAACTGCTCGGCACCGCCTACTGCGACGACCCGCGCATGGCCGCGCTGTTCCCCGATCAGGCGCGCCGGGAATCCCGGCTGCGCAGCCTCTTCTCCCTCCTGCTCGACCACGAGCACCTCAACCACCACACCGAGATCGCGATGCTGGACGGCAAGCCGCGGGCCGCAGCGGTGTGGGACCGGCCAGGTGACCGCCAGGAGCCCGCGCTCGGCAGGCGCCTCGCGTACCTGCCCGCGCTGTTCTCGGTGTTCCGGTGGCACCTCCGCGACGCCACGCGGGCGATCCAGGTGTTCACCGACACCGACAGCCACCGCCCGGACGAACCGCACTGGCACCTGTTCGCCCTCGCGACCGCCCCGCAGGCGCGCGGCGGCGGACTCGGCCTCGCGCTGCTGGAATCCGGACTCGCCCGAGCCGACGCCCAGCGCACGCCGGTGTACCTGGAAACCACCGCGAACGCCGGGGTCGCGCACTTCGAGCGGCTCGGCTTCCGGGTGATCCACGAGTTCCCGACCGCCGGCGACCTGACCGCCTACGGGATGTGGCGACCGACCCGGTCCTGATCGGCTCAGGGCCGCAGCCCGGCCACCAGGTCGGCGGGCGCGAACTCGACCGGGAACGGTCTCGGGGTCCGGAACACCTCCTCCCCCACCACGTGCGCCACCCGCTGGTACTCGCTACCGCCGACCAGCTCCCACGCGGTCACCGACGGCACCTCCAGATCCGGGTCCACCAGCCAGAAGTGCTGGGTGCCCAGCCTGGCGTGCACCGCCTTGCGCAGGGTCGCGTCGTTGAGCCGGCTGCTCGGCGAGGACACCTCGACCGCCAGCACCGGTGCGGTCGGCAGGTTCTTCAACGTCAGATCGGTGTAGCGGGCGACCACCAGGTCCGGCAGCAGCTCGGTGAAGACGTCCGGGCGGACCGCGAACGGCCCGGGCAGCACCCGCAGATCGGGCGGACTGGCTCGCCGCAGGGCGACGTGCAGCGCACCCAGCGCTTCCTGGTGCGGCCAGCCCGGCGCGGGGCTGATCACCAGCTCGCCGTCGACGAGTTCGTAGCGGCGCCCGTCGTCGGGCACCGATTCCAGGTCCCGGACGGTGAAGCGGCGGTTCTCCAGGTTGATCGACATGGTTCGGCTCCTCCGGTTCGCGGCCGGTCGGTTTTCCGGCCCCGTAATAAAGAGGAGCGAAGGTGCCGCACAGATACAGCCGGCGCCGATGATCACCCGAACGGGCCGGGAAAACGAGAAGTGGGCGGGAACCCGACGCCTGGGTTCCCGCCCACTCGCACCATCGCGATATTTCCGACACCCCGCCACAGGGCCGCTGGTGCGTCTCGGGTGGTCGGCGCGCGGCCGACCACGGTCTCAACCGGTCAGTGGAACTGCGCGGCCTCCGTCGAACCGGACAGCGCGGTGGTCGACGAGTCCGGGCTCACCGCGGTGCTGATCAGGTCGAAGTAGCCGGTGCCCGCCTCGCGCTGGTGGCGGGTCGCGGTGTAGCCGTCGGCCTCGGCGGCGAACTCGCGCTCCTGCAGGTCCACGTAGGAGGTCATGCCGTCCGCCGCGTAGCCCTTGGCCAGGTCGAACATGCCGTAGTTCAGCGCGTGGAAGCCGGCCAGCGTGATGAACTGGAACTTGTAGCCCATGTGGCCCAGCTCCCGCTGGAACTTGGCGATGGTCGCGTCGTCCAGGTTCTTCTTCCAGTTGAACGACGGCGAGCAGTTGTAGGCCAGCATCTGGTCCGGGTACTTGGACTTGACCGCCTCGGCGAACTTGCGCGCCATCTCCAGGTCCGGGGTGGAGGTCTCCATCCAGATCAGGTCGGCGTGCGGCGCGTAGGCCAGCGCGCGGGTGATGCACGGCTCGATGCCGTTGCGGACCTTGTAGAAGCCCTCCGGGGTGCGCTCACCGGTGGTGTACTGCTGGTCGCGCTCGTCGACGTCGCTGGTCAGCAGGGTCGCGGCCTGCGCGTCGGTGCGGGCGATGACGAGGCTGGGCACCCCGGCGACGTCCGCGGCCAGCCGCGCGGCGTTGAGCGTCTTGACGTGCTGGCTGGTGGGGATGAGCACCTTGCCGCCCAGGTGGCCGCACTTCTTCTCGGAGGCCAGCTGGTCCTCCCAGTGCACGCCCGCCGCACCAGCGGTGATCATGCCCTTCATCAGCTCGTAGGCGTTGAGGACACCGCCGAAGCCGGCCTCGGCGTCGGCGACGATCGGCGCCAGCCAGTGGATGTCCTCGCTCTCGCCGCCCGGCGTCTCCGGGTCGAGCGCCTCGGACCAGTTGATCTGGTCGGCGCGCTTGAGGGCGTTGTTGATCCGCCGCACGACCGACGGGACCGAGTTGGCCGGGTAGAGGCTCTGGTCGGGGTAGGTCTCTCCGGCCAGGTTGGCGTCCGCGGCGACCTGCCAGCCGGACAGGTAGATGGCCTGCAGACCGGCCCGCACCTGCTGGACCGCCTGGTTGCCGGTCAGGGCGCCGAGCGAGTTGACGTAGTCGGTCTCGTTCAGCAGCTTCCACAACCGCTCCGAACCCTGGCGGGCGAGGGTGTGCTCCTCGCGCACCGAACCGCGGAGGCGGATGACGGTCTCGGCGGAGTGGGTGCGCTCGATGCCCTTCCACCGCGGGTTGGTGTCCCAGTCGCGCTGCAGCTCCTCAGCGGCCTGCTTCGCCTGCTCGCGGATGCTCATCTTGTTCCCCTTCCGGGCTCTCCTGCGGCCTGTTGGGAACTAGTTTTGCCCGGGATCAAGCGAAACACGACCAGATTTCCACGGTAATTTTCGACGTTTTTCTGTTAGCATCAACGCCATGACGGAGTTCGCCACCGAAGAAGACCGCAATTTTTCAACGGAACACGACCTTCTGGTCTTCGGTCAGCGCCTGCGGCACTTGCGCCGAGCCGCCGGGCTCACCCTCGTGGAGCTGGGCGAACGGGTCGGTCGTGCCCCCTCGCAGCTGTCGCTGCTGGAGAACGGCCACCGCGAGCCGAAGCTGTCGTTGCTGCGCGCGCTGGCCGACGCGCTGGGCACCTCCGTCGACGAACTGCTGTCCAAGAAGCCGCCGAACCGGCGCGCCGAGCTGGAGATCGCGGTGGAGAAGGCGCAGCTCGACCCGGTGTACCAGCGGCTGGGCGTGCCGCCGCTGAAGGTCGGCAAGCGCGTGCCGACCGAGGCGCTGGAACACGTGCTCGCCCTCTACGAGGAGCTCAAGCGCCGGGAGACCAAGCAGGTCGCCACCCCGGAGGAGGCCCGCAAGGCCAACGCCGAGCTGCGCCAGAAGATGCGCGAGAACGGCAACTACTTCCCGGAGATCGAGAAGACCGCCGCGGACATCCTGGACAAGGTCGGCTACCACGGCGGCCCGCTGTCCGAGGGCGTGATCCAGTCGATCGCCACCCACCTCGGCTACGGCCTGCGGTTCGTCACCGACCTGCCCCGCTCGGTCCGCTCCGTCACGGACCTGAAGAACCACCGGATCTTCCTGCGGCGCGAATCGCTGGGCATGCACAGCCCGCGCACCATCCTGCTGCAGACCCTCGGCCACCTCAGCCTCGGCCACCGCCAGCCCCGCGACTTCGCCGACTTCCTGCGCCAGCGCGTCGAGGCGAACTACTTCGCCGCCGCGGTCCTAGTGCCCGAGCAGACGGCGGTCCCGTTCCTCCAGGAGGCCAAGGCCGAGCGCGACCTGGCGGTGGAGGACCTGCGGGACGTCTTCTCGGTGTCCTACGAGATGGCCGCGCACCGCTTCACCAACCTGGCCACCCAGTACCTGGACCTGGTCTGCCACTTCGTGCGCAACGACGAGACCGGCATCATCTACAAGGCCTACGAGAACGACGGGCTGGTCTTCCCCACCGACCCGACCGGCGCGATCGAGGGGCAGCGGATGTGCCGGTACTGGTCCGGGCGCCAGGTGTTCGCCTCGCCGGACCGCTACTCGACCTACTACCAGTACACCGACAAGCCGGGCGCGACCCACTGGTGCGTCGCGCACGTCGACCCCAGCCGCGGCCGGGACTTCGCGATCACCCTCGGGGTGCCCTACAACGAGTCGCGCTGGTTCCGCGGGCGCGACACCAACAACCACTCCAAGTCGAAGTGCCCGAACGGCGAGTGCTGCCAGCGCCCGCCGGCGGATCTCGCCAACCGCTGGGAAGGCATGGTGTGGCCATCGGCGCGAGCGCACTCGCACGTGCTCGCCGCGCTGCCCTCGGACACCTTCCCCGGCGTCGACGAAGCCGACGTCTACGCATTCGTGGAGGCGCACCAGGGTTGATCAGTCGTCCGATGTGGACAGCTCGCGCGAAGGCCGCGGAACTACCTCGCCGTTCCGCGGCCTTCGACGCGTTCGGCGAGCTTGCGCTGACCAGGTCCGGACAACTCCCCCACCACACCGGACCGACCGGCGGCGGCCATCAACAGCGCTTCTCCTCGGCCGCGAACTTCCAGACCTCGCCCAGAGGCCCAGTCGAAATCGGTGGCGACCAAGCGCAGCCCCCGAACCCGCCAGAACGCCCTGATCGGCGGCGCGACCAGCGCGAACCGCAGTGCAGCCACCAGCCGGTCCGGCGGGATCTCGCGCGGCTTCCCCAGCGGGCGCCGGATGTCCTGCTGGTGGATCATCCCGTCCACCAGCGCGATCCTGCCGCCGAACCGCGCGGTCAGACCACGAGGCTGACGGCTCGCCCGCATCAGCGCCACGAGTTCCTCCGGACTGCGCTTCCGGTACTCGACGACCCCGAGCTCGTTGATCCGTGACGGCACCAGAAGACCCTTGGCGACCCGACGCACTGCAGCTCGACCGTCCAGTTCCTCGTAGCTGAGCGCATGAGCCACCACGTCGTGCACAGACCAGCCGCTGCACAGCGTCGGAGCACTCCACTCCTGCTCGGACAACGTCGCCAGGAATTCCGCGAACTCCAAGCGTTCCTGCCCCGCGAACTGCTTCACGTCCATCTCGGCCCCAAGCCCTAGCCCGGCATGCCCTGAGCACGCTGCCACAACAGCCCGACACAACACCGAAGCGGGCGGAGCGTCAGCGGGGGTCCGGTGGCTCGCCGGCCGGCGCCAGCTGGTCGTGCAGCTCGGCGTTGACGTCCAGCAGGAGTTGGACCGCCCTGCGTTGCGCCATTTCCGCGCGGTAGACCAGCCGGATCGGCATCACCACGCCGAGATCCGGCAGCGGAAGCCGGTGCACCCGACCGTCCGCCAAGGCCCGGGCAGCTGCGTACCGCGGAACCACCGCCACGTACCCGGCGTTCGCGGCCAGCTCGACGGCGATGTCCGGGGTGCCGACCAAGCGGATCGGGTGGTCCGGCCCGCGCTGCGGGCAGGCGAACATCGCGACGATCTCCTCGGCTTGCTCGCTCCAGTTGTGCACGATCACCGGCGTGCTCGCGAAATCGTCCGGTTGCGGCGCGACGAGTTCGACGACGGGGTTGTCCGGCGCGGCCACGGCGATCAGCGGCGAGTCGGCCACCGCGACCGAATCGAGCCCCGCCGGCAGGACCCGCCGCAGCACGTATGCCGCGTGCGCACTGCCATCCAGCAGCGCGGCCACGGCTTCGTCGCTGTGCGCGATGCGGCAAACCACGTCCACAGCGCGGCCCGGAACCGCGGTCAGCACCGAGGGAAACACCGCAGTGCCGATGCTCGCCGGGGCGGCCACGACCAGTCGTTCCACGCCCTCCGCGCGCACTGCGGCCTCGGCCTCGGCCAGCAGCGCCAGGCAACGACGCGCGTAGTCACCCAGCCGCTCACCAGCCCGGGTGGGCACGGTGCCGCGCGGGCCCCGGTCGAACAGCCGGGTGCCGAGCTTGCGTTCCAGCGCCGCCATCCGCGTGCTCACCGACGGCTGCGCGAGCTGCATCTCCACGGCCGCCCGGCCGAAGCTGCCCGACCTGACGAC
>NZ_JBEOVY010000202.1:0-13947 GCF_040295745.1 Saccharopolyspora sp. NPDC002686 | reverse complement strand
GTCCCAGGTCGACCAGTCCGGCAACCCGGCCGGTGAAGCACCGCAGCCGTACTACCCGGGTGGCGCGCCGGCCGGTGCATACGGCGACCCCGCTCAGTCCGGCCCGCACCAGTCCCAGTTCGTCGATCCGACGGCCTCCGGTCCGCACCAGCAGGTGCCCGGGGCCCAGTCGGGTCCGTACTCGGTCTCCGGTGGACAGTCCGGTCCGTACCCGCCGGTGTCCGGTGGGCAGTCGGGTCCGTACCCGCCGGTTTCCGGTGGGCAGTCGGGTCCGTACCCACCGGTGTCCGGTGGGCCCTCCGGCCCGTACGCGCCGGCCGCGGGAGGGCCGTCCGGGCCGTACCCGGTCGGCCAGCAGTACCCGCCGCAGAATCCCCAGGGCGGGCCGCAACCGGGCCCGCAGCAGTCGTTTTCGCCATACCCCCAGGCTGCCCCGAACGCGGGCCAGGGGGATCGGCCATTCGGCCAGGACCTCTCGTCCGCTCAGCTGCTCCGGCAGACCAAAAGGTCTCCCCAATCCGGGTGGCGCAAGGCCGTCTACCTGGCCAGCGGGAAGACGGTCAACTTCGGCGAGGGGCCGGCCGATCGGCGCCGCCGCGAGCTGATCTCGCGGGTCAACCAGCCGCTGCAGGGCTGCTACAAGATCGCGATGCTGAGCCTGAAGGGCGGCGTGGGCAAGACGACCACGACCGCCACCCTCGGCTCCACGTTCTCCTCGTTGCGGGGCGACCGGGTGATCGCGGTCGACGCGAACCCGGACCGCGGCACCCTGGCGCAGAAGATCCCGCTGGAGACCACCGCGACGGTGCGGCACCTGCTGCGCGACGCGCACCGGATCCGCAAGTACAGCGATGTCCGCGCCTACACCTCGCAGGGCCCGTCCCGGCTGGAAGTGCTGGCCAGCGAACAGGATCCGGCCGTCTCGGAGGCGTTCAGCGAGGACGACTACCGGCGCACCGTCACGCTGCTGGAGCACTTCTACAACGTCGTGCTCACCGACTGCGGCACCGGTCTGATGCACTCCGCGATGAAGGGCGTGCTGGACCTCGCCGACTCGCTGGTGATCGTCTCGTCCAGCTCGATCGACGGCGCGCGCAGCGCATCGGCCACATTGGACTGGTTGGACGCGCACGGCTACGGCGACCTGGTGGCCAGGTCCGTGGCGGTGATCAACTCGGTGCGCCCGGGCTCCGGCAAGGTCGACGTGGACAAGCTGACCGCGCACTTCAGCTCGCGCTGCCGCGCGGTGTCGAAGATCCCGTTCGACCCGCACCTGGAGGAGGGCGCCGAGGTGGAGCTGGACCAGTTGGGCGCGCCGACGCAGTTGGCGCTGCTGGAGCTGGCGGCGATCGTGGCGGACGACTTCCCGCACGCGCCGGGGCGCAACCGGCAGAGCTGAGCAGGGGCTTCACCAGCCGGGGATGGCGAACCTCAGACGTGGTCTGAGGTTCCGCTACCCGTGGATCCGAGTTCGGAGAACGGTCCTCAGTCGTCTTCCGAGGGCCGTGATTTGCGCTGCTGCTCGTCCAAGCGGCGCAGGAACTCGGGGTCGTCGTCGGGCGCGATCGGCGCCTGCCGTGGGCCGGACCGCTCCGGACCGGCCGAGACGGGGCCGAACGCCTTCCACATCAGCACCGCGATCGTGAGCGCACCGATCGCTGCCAGGACGTAGATCATCGGGCCACCTCCAACTCTGCCGCTTCCGAGATTAGCCAATTCCGGCCTCGGTTGTCCGCGTCGGAGGTAGCCGCGCCGGGGCGGATCCAGGTGATGCCTCGCGTGGGAACGAGGCACCACCTGGACCGGCGGTCGTCGCCGGACCGCGGGCGATGTTCAGATCTGCGTCTGGAGCGCTCGCCGGTGAGGGGCGCTGGCGAGCAGCCGATGTCTCAGCGCTCGTCCGGGAACTGGTCTTGCGCGTGCCGGGAACCCGATGCACTACCTCGGGCCGCACGCAGGACTAGTTCGGCCGACGGACGCTCAGATGGAGCGGTTGACGTCGTTGGTGAGCTCGGCGAGCAGCGCGCGGACCTCGGACTCGCGGAAGCGGCGGTGGCCGCCGGGCGTCCGGATCGAGCCGATGCGGCCGGCGGTGGCCCACCGGGTCACGGTCTTGGGGTCCACGCGGAAGAGGGTCGCGACCTCACCCGGGGTGAGGAGCTGCTCCTGGCCGTTCTGGCGCGGCTGGGTAGTTGCGGTCACAGGGGACCTCCACGAGTTGCGAGAGATTTATTCGGGCAATCCGGTCGCATCCTGGCACCTCGAGGGCCAGGTACTCGAACATTTGGGTTTAGGTAAAGGGAAGGTAAGGGACGAAAACGGCGCTTCGGGCGGCTCGCGAGCCCGCCGCCGACGGCCGCCCGGCCGGTTCGGCGGTCGTTTGCTCTACCCTGGTGACGTGCAGGAACAGCAGGAGTCCGAAACCACGGCCCGGGGGGCGAAGTCGACTCTCGCCCGCGACATCGCGCTGTACACCGTCGCCAGGTTCGCCATGGTGATCCTGGTTGCCGCGCTGCTGATGCTGGCCCAGGTGCCCGCGCTGGTCGCGCTCGCGGTGTCCGTCGTGGTGGTGATGCCGCTGTCGCTGCTGGTCTTCGGCAAGCTGCGCCGCCGGGTCGCGACCGGGATGGCCGAGCGCGCCGAGGTTCGTAAAGCCCACCGTGAAGAACTCCTGGCGCAGCTGCGCGGCGACCGGGCCGCGGACGCCGGGTGAGCGCGGGGATGGCCAGCAGCATCGACCGCTCCTGCGCGCGGACCAGGGCCTGGACCAGCGAGGCGGTCCGGATCATCGAGGCCGATGCGAACCGCAGCGCGGACACGCACCTCCTGCGGTATCCGCTGCCCGCGGAGTGGGGGATCGACCTCTACCTCAAGGACGAGTCAACACATCCGACTGGTTCGCTCAAGCACCGCTTGGCCCGATCCCTGTTCCTCTACGCGATTTGCAACGGTTGGGTGACCGAGAACACACCCGTGATCGAGGCCTCTTCCGGTTCCACCGCGGTGTCCGAGGCCTATTTCGCCCGGCTGCTGGGGCTGCCGTTCATCGCGGTGATGCCCCGCTCCACCAGCCGCGAGAAGGTGTCGCTGATCGAGTGGCACGGCGGTCGCTGCCACTTCGTGGACGAGCCGGGCGCGATCTACACCGAGTCGCGCCGGTTGGCCGCTGAGCTCGGCGGTCACTTCATGGACCAGTTCACCCACGCCGAGCGGGCCACCGACTGGCGCGGCAACAACAACATCGCCGAATCGATCTTCGAGCAGCTGGCGCTGGAACCGCACGCCGAGCCGACCTGGGTCGTGGTCGGTGCCGGCACCGGCGGTACGAGCGCCACCATCGGCCGATACCTGCGGTACCGGTGCCACCGCACCGAGCTCGCCGTGGTCGACCCGGAGTGCTCGGTGTTCTTCGACGCCTGGCGGGACGGCGACCCCGAGCGCACCAGCGATCGCGGTTCGCTGATCGAGGGCATCGGCCGCCCGCGCGTCGAGCCGTCCTTCGTCGGGCAGGCCATCGACCGGATGATCAAGGTTCCGGACGCCGCCTCGATCGCCACCATCCGCTACGTCGAGCAGGTGCTGGGCCGGCGGGTCGGCGGATCCACCGGGACCAACCTGTGGGGCGTGTTCGCCCTCGCCTCGGAGATGCTCGCGCAGGGGCGGCGCGGAAGCATCGTGACGCTGCTCTGCGACGGCGGCGAGCGGTACGCGAACACCTACTACGACGACGAGTGGGTCGCCGCCCGCGGCATGGACCTGGACGCGCCGCGGGCGGTTCTGGAGCGCTTCCACGCGACCGGCGAGTTCCGGGCGGAATGAGCGCGGAGCAGGAAGGTTGGTGCCGGTGAGGCGTTGGGGTTGGGTTGCCGGGGCGGCGTTGCTCGCCGCGGTGGCCGGATGCGGTTCCGAGCAGTCGCCGCAGCCCGCGGAGTCGTCGGCGCCGACGACCTCGGCGGAGGAATCGGCAACGGAGTCCGCGGTGCCCTCGATCACCCGGAACATCCCGCCGGAGCAGCGCCAGCACCTCGCGCAGCTGTCCGCCGACCAGATCTGCGGACTGGTCGACCCGGCGGAACTCGGGTCGTTGACCTTCGCCGTCGGCAGCGGACGGCCGCGCGAACTCGGTCAGCAGGTGCGCGGTTGCCGCTTCGACTCCGATTCCGGCACGCGCTCGGTGCTGATCGGGGCGCAGCGGGAGGGCTTCGGCGACCTCGGCCGGGACGAGGTGGAGCTCGGCGACATCCGCGGCACCCGGGCTCTGCGCGCGAGCGACTGCACCATCTACGCGGGTGTCGCCGGCGGAACCCTGCAGGTCTCGGTGTCCGAGGCGGAAGCGGATTCGGACGACTGCCGCACGGCGGAGTCCGTCACCGAATACGTGCTGCCCGCGCTGGTCCGCTAGTCGCCTTTCCGGCGAGCGAATTCGGACTTCCGGCGCTGCACCGGGCGATCGGTCGAATCGGCAATTCGGTCCGGTTCGCCCGCATTTTTCGGCTGAAACCGGCAATTGCGGCACGGCTTGTCACGACTGGAGAACAAGTCCTGAATTCCGGGAACGCGCGAGTGCGACGTGCCGTCATATGGCCCTGACGGATTGTGGCGCGAGTCGGGGGGTCGGATGGCCGAGAACCTCAAGGCGATTCCAGAGGAGATGAAGGGCTTCGAAGGCCTTCTGGAGCGGAACGCCGGGCATTTCAAGAAGATCGATGAGTGGGCGGAGAACACCGCCTCCGACACCAGCGGTTTCACCGGGTTGATGATGGTGCTCATCCCCGTCGTCGAGATGGTGACCGCGATGTACGGCGAAACCCTGGAATGGGCCAACAGCGCTCTGCTGAAGGTCAAGGACGACCTGGCCGATGCCTCCGCGGAGTACGAGGAGATCGAGCAGAAGGTCTCGTCGATGTTCCAGAAGATCCAGGCCGAGCTCGACGACATCAAGATCTGAGGGGATGGGGAATGGCTTCGTTCGCGGACGCTGAAGACCCGATAGCGGTCCTGAAGGCGGATCCCAGCGAGAGCAACAAGGAATCGCAGCAGCAGGCGATCGAGGACGCCGGCTGGCAGGTCCAGGCGGTCAACTGGGTCTACGAGAAGGTCACCGGCGAGAACCTGATCGAAACCCTCATCTCGCCGATCACCGGCGACTTCTCGAAGATCGAGACCAACGCCGAGGCCTGGGGGCAGGTCGGCGATGCGCTGCGGGCTATTCGGAAGAACCTGAACCAGGGCATCAGCGACCTGCGCGAGAGCTGGGACGGCGCGGGTGCGGTCGCGTTCGAGACGCTGCTGGTCTCGACCTGGACCGTCGCGCTCGAGGGCGACGCCATGCTGGCGAAGCTGATCGGCAAGGGCTTCACCAAGGCCGCGGAGATGTCGCGGAAGATGACCGACAAGGCCTTGGAGCTGATCAAGAAGCTGGTCGACCGGCTGATCGAGACCGCGGCCACCGGGTGGATCCCGGTCGCGGGCTGGGCCAACGTGGTGCGCAACGTCGAGAAGTGCGTCGAGATCGTCATGTCGATCCTCGAGCTCTTCGAGGCGCTGAAGAACATGTACGACTCGGTCGTGTCGCTGGTCGAGTCGATCAAGAACGCCGGCACCAACCTGGCCAAGATCAAGGACGCGAACAGCCTCGGCGACGTGGTCAACGTCGGCCTGCAGGCGAAGGACGACATCACCGACGTCAAGGAGAAGGCCACCGGGGTCAAGGACTCCGCGACCGGTGTCAAGGATGCCGCGACCGGGGTGAAGACCGCCGCGACCAGCGGTTCCGGCGGTGGCTCGGGCGGCGGGTCCGGCGGGAACGGTTCTGGCGGTGGGAACGGATCCGGCGGTGGGACTGGCGGAACCGGCACCGGGGGAACGGGTTCTGGCGGAAATTCGGGGTATCAGACGCTGGCGTCCGGCAGCCTGTGATGGTCGAGGAGGATGACGCGACGTGAGTGAGGACTGGAAGACGCCGGAGATCCGCGATGCGGAGGCGATGTTCGAGGAGCGCCTGCTCCAGGCGGAGCAGGCGCTGGAGCGCGCCACCGCGTACGAGGCTGCGCTGCCCGAGATCAAGCTGAACGACGAGCAGATCGAGGACATCGAGCAGCGCATCCGATCCGGCCAGGCGCCACCGGAGATCGCGGCTCTGCAGGCGCGGATCGACGCGGGCGAGTTCAGCTGGCAGGACATCGCCAGCGGCGAGGCGCTGCGCGACGAGTCGGTGCAGTCCGCGTTCTCGAAGAGCGTGGAGAACATGCAGCAGGCCAAGGAGCTGCTCGACGCCGGGTACGACACGGCGACGGTCATCAACAACGACCCGAACCGCGCCCCGGAGGACACCTACGACGACGAACCGCCGGATTCGTTCCTGCGGTGAGGGACTGAGTGATTCGACTATGAACCGCAAGACCCTGATCGGCATCACCATCGGCTGGGGTGTCCTGGTCGGTCTGGTCGCTGCGGTGTTCCTGGGCATGGCGATGTTCAGCGGCACCTCGTTGGCGAAGGCCAGCACGGCGGACGGCTCCACCGGGCCGTACTACCGCTGGAACGGCGAGGAGATGCTGGTCACCAGCACGCAGAGCGGCAAGGACGCGGTCTGCAAGGTCGTCCCGGACAACGGCGAGACGCGCGACATCAACACCTACCGCGCGGAGCAGCGCCGGACCGTGAACACGGTCACCCCGTGGTTCTCCGGCGAGGCCCAGATGTCGTGCACGACCCCGGTGAAGATCCGGGTCGGTTCCGAGGTCTCGAACTACGAGCTGGCCACCAAGAACCGGATCGTGCAGTTCGGCGCCGCGATCATCGCCGCCGGACCGTTCCTGGCGGTGAGCGTCTTCGGCCTCGGCAGCCGCAAGGCGCGGGCCTGACTGGGCAAAGCGAACGGCCCGTCCACCAGCGCGGTGGACGGGCCGTTCGTTCTGGAGCTTGTTCGGGCGTTTTAATTCGCCGCCAGGCGCATGGCCCACCCTCGGCGCTTGCACCGCCCCGCAAAACGAGTGCTTCAGACAGAAACCGAGATCAGCCGAAGGCCAGGGCGAGGCCAGTGACGATCGCCCAGATGAGCATCGCGAGGCCGGTGTCGCGCAGCGCCGGGATCAGCTTGCGGCCCTGGGCTCCGGAGATCACCGCTCGCAGCGGGACGACGAGGGGCAGCAGCGCGGCGAAGCCGAGCAGCACCCACGAGTTCCGCAGGCCGATCAGCACGGTGATCAGGAACGGGACCAGCGCCAGCGCGACGTAGAGGGTCCGGGTGTCCCGGTCGCCGAGCAGCACGGCCAGGGTGCGCTTGCCGGTGACGCGGTCGGACGGGATGTCGCGCAGGTTGTTGGCCACCAGCACCGCGCTGGACAGCGAGCCGACACCGACCGCGGCGCCGATGCCGAAGCCGCTGATCGTTCCGGACTGCACGTACATGGTGCCCAGCACCGCGATCAGTCCGAAGAAGACGAACACGGCCAGCTCGCCGAATCCCGCGTAGCCGTAGGGCCGCTTGCCGCCGGTGTAGTACCAGGCGCCGGCGATGCAGAGCGCGCCGACGGCGAGCATCCACCACTGCCCGCTGAGGTAGACCACGCCCAGGCCGGCGATCGCGGCGAGCCCGAAGCAGGTCCAGGCCGCGGTGCGCACCGAGCCCGGCTCGGCGGCGCCGGATCCGACCAGCCGGAACGGGCCGACCCGGTCGTCATCGGTGCCCCGGATGCCGTCGGAGTAGTCGTTGGCGAAGTTCACCCCGATGATGAGGAACATCGAGACCACGAGGGCGAGGACCGCGATCAGCGGGTTGAACCCGTCGACCCCTGCGGCGGCGCCGGTCCCGGCGAGCACCGGCGCGATCGCGTTCGGGAAGGTGCGGATCCGAGCTCCCTCGATCCACTGCGCAACAGTCGCCATGCCAGCCATCTTCGCCTACCGGTGTCACCCGGCGGTGGCAGCCTCCCCGATGAGCGCCTCAGGCCTGGAAGAACGCTGCGAGCGCCCGGCGATCCGGCTTGCCCGGGCCGCGTAGCGGTAGTTCCGGGACGAAGGCGAAGCGCTTCGGGGCGGAGGCGGAGTTCAAGCCCGCTCGGACGGCGGCGCGCAAATCCGATTCGGACGGTGGTCGTGCCTGGTCGGACGGCACGATCGCCGCGACGACCGCTTGGCCCCACTCCGGGTCGGCGACGCCGAGCACGCACGCCTCGCGGACGCCCGGCTGTTCGGCGAGGACCCGCTCGACCGGCAGCGGGGCGACGTTGACGCCACCCGTGATGATCATGTCGTCGGCGCGGCCGAGGACCTCCAGCCGACCGTCGTGCCAGCGGCCGAGGTCCCCGGTCCGGAACCAGCCGTCGGCGAACGCGCCGGCCTCCGGCTGGTGGCGATATCCCCTGGCCAGCATCGGTCCGCTCAGCAGCACCGGACCCGTCCCGCCGTCGATGCGGACCTCCGCGATGTCCAGCGGTTGCCCGTCGTACACGCATCCACCTGCGGTTTCGCTCATCCCGTAGGTCGTGGTCACGCGGACGCCGCCGTCGAGTGCTCGACGCAGGAGGGCGGGCGGGGTCGCGGCGCCTCCGAGCAGCACCCCGTCGAACTTCCGGAGTGCGGCGAGGCCGTCGCCACCTGCGCTGATCAGCCGGGACAGCTGGGTGGGCACCAACGCGGTGTAGTGCGGGCCGTCCGCGGCCAGGACGCGATGCGCGGCCGTGGCGAAGTTGTCCGGGCGGAAGCCGTCCGCGGTGTCCACGGCATCCGGGCGGGTACCGGCGAGCAGGGCTCTGACCAGGACCTGGACCCCGGCGATGTGGTGCGCGGGCATCGCCAGCAGCCAGTGACCGGGACCTCCGAGGCGGCGGTGGGTGGCCTTGGCGGAGGCGCGCAGGGCGGAGGCCGTCAGCAGCACGCCCTTCGGGGTGCCGGTGGAGCCTGACGTGGCGATGACCAGGGCTGTCGGGTCTTCGTCGGCGTCTTCTCCGGAGGTCAGCGGGCCGGCCAGCGCTTCGGCGAGCCGGCGGGATTCCGCGCCGTCGTCGCCGCGCACCGGGAGCAGGGCCGGGCCCTCGCCGTCGAGTGCCCGCTCCAGCGCGGGGAGGACGTCCAGCGCGTCCGCTCCGGGCGGCACGAGGAGTGGCTGCAGGTGGCGGGCGTTCGGCATGGGCTCCATTGTCGACCGGCTCCTGAGCTGCGCTCGCGTGATTCCCGGCATCGATCACCTGTTCTAGCGATCAATTGTTCGAAGAGGGCGGTCGATCTATTGGGTACGCGCTTGGAAGGAGTCCGAAGATGATGGTTCTGATCGTGCTCGTGTGCCCTGCTGACCTGTTCGAAGGCCGGCCGATGGGCGAACAGGACGGCCGGTTCCGGGCCCGTGCTGGAACGGGCCCGCCCGGAGGTGATCCCGAGGACTCCGCCGCCGAAGCTGCGCAGTCGCGCAGCGACGTGGGCGGAGTACCGGACCTCGGCTCAGTAGTACCAGGGGAAGGAGGACCAGTCGGGGTCCCGCTTCTCCAGGAACGAGTCGCGCCCTTCGACGGCCTCGTCGGTCATGTAGGCGAGGCGGGTGGTCTCGCCGGCGAACAGCTGCTGGCCGACCAGTCCGTCGTCGATGGCGTTGAACGCGTACTTGAGCATGCGCTGCGCGGTCGGGGACTTGCCGTTGATCTCGCGGGCCCACTGCAGCGCGGTGGTCTCGAGCTCCTCGTGCGGGACGACGGCGTTGACCATGCCCATCTGGTGCGCCTGCTCGGCGCTGTAGGGGCGGCCCAGGAAGAAGATCTCGCGGGCGAACTTCTGGCCGACCTGGCGGGCGAGGTAGGCCGAGCCGAAACCGCCGTCGAAGCTGCCGACGTCGGCGTCGGTCTGCTTGAACTTGGCGTGCTCGGCGCTGGCCAGCGTGAGATCGCACACCACGTGCAGGCTGTGCCCGCCACCGGCGGCCCAGCCCGGCACCACGGCGATGACGACCTTGGGCATGAAGCGGATCAGCCGCTGCACCTCGAGGATGTGCAGCCGCCCGGCACGGGCCGGGTCGACGGTGTCGGCGGTCTCGCCATCGGCGTACTGGTACCCGGAGCGGCCGCGGATCCGCTGGTCCCCACCGGAGCAGAACGCCCAGCCGCCGTCCTTTGCGGACGGGCCGTTCCCGGTGATCAGCACGCAGCCGACGTCGCTGGTCATCCGCGCGTGGTCCAGGGCGCGGTACAGCTCGTCGACGGTGTGCGGGCGGAACGCGTTGCGGACGTCGGGCCGGTCGAACGCGATGCGCACGGTGCCCTTCCCGGGGCCGTCTTCGACGCAGCGGTGATAGGTGATGTCGGTGAAGTCGAAGCCCGCGACGGGCTCCCACGAAGCCGGATCGAACAGCTCAGAGACACGGGGATTCTGCACACCTGGGACAATAGGCGCAGCAAGTGCTCGGCGCGGGGCCCTCCCCGCGGCAGCCCGGCACCTGCGCGGACGACGGCGAGGGGGACCATGGCCTCCTCCGCCGGGGTCCGCCAACGAGGTTCAGAGGTGATGGGTTGAATCCGTCCACGGCTCAGGCTGAGGTCATCGTCGACGAGCTCGTCCGCAACGGGGTGCGGCAGGTGGTGCTCTCCCCGGGATCCCGCAACGCACCTCTCTCTTACGCACTGTACAAGGCCGACCACGCTGGGCGTTTGAAGCTGCACGTGCGCATCGACGAGCGCAGCGCGGGATTCCTGGCCCTGGGGCTGGCGGCGCGCGCGCAGGCCCCGGTCGCGGTCGCGTGCACGTCGGGCACCGCGGCGACGAACTTGCACCCGGCGGTCAGCGAGGCGTTCCACTCCGGTGTGCCGCTGATCGTGCTGACCGCGGACCGCCCGCCGGAGCTGCGGGCGGCCGGTGCGAACCAGACCATCGAGCAGCACCGCCTGTTCGGTTCCGAGATCCGCCTGTTCGACGAGCTGGCGGTCGCCGAGAACCGGCCGGGGCAGAACGCCTACTGGCGGAGCCAGGCGTGCCGGGCGTGGCACGCCGCGAAGGGCGACGTCCGGGGCGGCCCGGTGCACCTGAACCTCCCGTTCCGGGAGCCGCTGGTGCCCTCCGGCGACGACCACTGGTGCGAGTCGCTCGACGGTCGCCCGGACGGTGCCCGGTGGACGGAGAACTCCGACTCCGGGCGGTCGCCCAGCGCGCTGTCCCGCGTCCACGCCCGGCGCGGACTGGTGCTGGCGGCGGACTCGGACATCGACGGGGTCGGGGAATGGGGCGACCGGTACGGCTGGCCGGTGCTGCCGGAGGTCGGCGCGGTCGGCGCGGTCGGTTCTTCGGTGATCAGCACCGGGATGTGGCTGCTCGGTCTGCCGGAGTTCGTCCGGGAGCACCGACCGGAGCAGGTGCTGTGCGTCGGACGCCCCACGGTGTTCCGGCAGGTGCAGCGGTTGTTGGCGGATACCGACGTGGAGGTGCTGCTCGCGCACGGCGGGGTCGACTGGCCCGCACCGGCGCACAACCTGCGGGAGGTTGCGGAAACCTTCGGTCCCTCGGCCGTTCCGGCCGATCCGGGCTGGTTGACCGAGTGGCAGCAGGCGGACCAGAAGGCTTCCGCCGCGCTGCACTCCGCGCTGGACCTGGAGCACTGGCCGAACGGCCCGGTGGTGGCGCGCTCGGTGGTGGACGCCTTACCGGAGCACGCGTTGCTGGTGCTGGGATCGTCGAACCCGACGCGCGATGTCGCGCTGGCCGCGCGGCAGCGTCCCGACGTGGTCGTGCACCGGAACCGGGGCGTGGCCGGGATCGACGGCACCGTGTCGACCGCGATCGGCGCGGCCATCGCCCACGGGCGACCGGCCTACGCGCTGCTGGGCGACCTGACCTTCTTGCACGACAGCAACGGTTTGCTGCTCGGACCGCACGAGTCGCGGCCGGATCTGACGATCGTCGTGCTCAACGACGACGGCGGTGGGATCTTCTCGCTGCTCGAGCAGGGCAGTCCGGAGCACGGCGAGTCGTTCGAGCGGATCTTCGGCACGCCGCACGGCACCGATCTCGGCAGGCTCTGCGCCGCGCACGGTATCGAGCACGACCTGGTGCAGCAGCAGTCCGAGTTCGCCGAGGCGCTGCGGTGGCGGCCGGGGCTACGCGTGATCGAGGTCCAGGCGGACCGATCCGCGCGGCGTTCGGTGCACGAGCGGCTGCAGGCCGCGGTGCGCTCCGCGCTGCTGGGCTGATCGCTGACGGCCAACCGCTGACCGCTGCCGGCTTCTCAGGTCGTGGGACACCGGTGCGGTGCGCGGGCTGCCCTCGATCCGGTCCGTTCCCGCAGTTGGCGGGGTTCTGCGATAGCCCTTCGGGGTGATTCGCGGATTCCCCGACATTCTGGGAAAAACGTGCCGACGAAAAAGCCGCCTGCTGGTCACGACCTTCTCTAGGCTCCGATCCGGACCACGAATTCGAGGAGGTGGCAGGTGTTTCGACGACACGGCCTGCGAGCGGCGGCTGCGGCCTGCTGCGCGACGGCGATCTTCGCGTCACCGGCGCTGGCCGGTGGTGACGGACCTGGGGCGCCGGGCGCGGGTGACGACTACTTCCCGGGCTACGGCAACGGCGGCTACGACGTCTCGCACTACGACCTCCAGCTGCGCTACCAACCCGCGGACGACCACCTGCAGGGCACCGCGACGATCGTGGCGAAGCCGACGCAGAACCTGACCGCGTTCAACCTGGACTTCGCGCTGACTCCGAAATCCGTGCTGGTCAACGGAAAGCCGGCGCAGTTCTCGCAGGACGGCACCGAGCTGACGGTGACCCCGTCGGAGACGCTGCCGGAGGGCAGCCTGGCGACCTTCGTCGTCTCCTACGAGGGCGTGCCGTCCACCGTCGAGGTCGACGGGCTCAACCCGTGGATCCGCACCTCCGACGGTGCGCTCGCGGTCGGCCAGCCGGAGATCTCCGCCTGGTGGTTCCCCGGCAACGACCACCCGCGGGACAAGGCGACCTACGACATCGCGGTCACCGTCCCGGACGGCACCGAGGTGGTCGCCAACGGCGTGAACACCGACAACAGCAGCCTGGCCGGGTGGACGACCTGGAAGTGGCGCACCACCAAGCCGACCGCCACCTACCTCGCGTTCTTCGGCGCGGGGAACTACGAGATCAACGAGAAGACCGGTGCGTTCGGGCAGCCGTCCATCACCGCCTACTCGGACAACCTCGGCGAGCTGGCGGGCCCGGCGAAGGCGAGCGTGGAGCGCACCCCGGAGGTTTTGAACTTCCTGAGCGGCGTGCTCGGTGACTACCCGTTCGAGGCGCAGGGCGGCCTGGTGTCCTCCGAGGGCATGAACTTCGCGCTGGAGAACCAGACCCGGCCCACCTACAGCCACCTGTTCTTCCGCGACGGGGCGAACACCTCGGTGGTGGTGCACGAGAACGCGCACCAGTGGTTCGGCGACTCGGTGTCGGTGGACACCTGGCGCAACATCTGGATCAACGAGGGCTTCGCGTCGTTCGCGGAGTGGCTCTGGTCGGAGGCCCAGGGCACCGGCACCGCGCAGGAGCTGTTCGACCACTACTACTCGCAGCACCCGGACGACGACCCGTTCTGGCAGGTCATGCCGGGTGACCCGGGCAAGGACGCGGTGTTCGACGACGCGGTCTACGACCGGGGTGCGATGACGCTGCAGGCGCTGCGCAACGTGGTCGGCGACGAGGTGCTGACCGACATCGCCCGCACCTGGGTGTCGGAGAAGCGCTACAGCACCGGCACCGTCGAGGAGTTCATCCAGCTCGCGGAGCAGAAGTCCGGCAAGCAGCTGGGCGACTTCTTCAACACCTGGCTGTTCACCAAGGGCAAGCCGCCGGTCGGCGAGGCCACGGGCGTTCCGGCCAGCGCGGTCAAGGTGGCGGCGGCCCCGCCCAAGGCGGTCGCGGAGATCGACCGCACCCACGCCCTGCTGCACGAGCACTGATCACCCGGAGGTCGTGAGCGGGGATGGTCGTAAGAGCGAC
>NZ_JBEOVY010000201.1:0-14011 GCF_040295745.1 Saccharopolyspora sp. NPDC002686 | reverse complement strand
GTTGCGGAACCCGACGAGAGGTCAGCTGAGCGAACTCTGCTGACCGTGGCCTCTGCGAACGGAGTAGCCGCCGACGAGATCAAAGCTCAGCTGGCGCGAAAGGTCAAGCGGTGGCTGGAGGTCCTCAGTCGAGCGAGCCGACGACCGCCTCAGCCGCGGCCAGCAGCTGGCCGTTCTGGCACAGCTCGACGGCGGCCTCGATCTCCGGCGACAGGTGCCGGTCGGTGCCCGGGCCCTCGACGTGCTCGCGGATGCGGTCGCGCACGGCCGCGGTCGCCGCCGACGGGGTCAGCGGGCTGCGCATGTCGATGGCGCGAGCCGCGGTCAGCGCCTCGATCGCCAGCACGCGGGTCAGGCCGTCGACGGCCTTGCGCAGCTTGCGGGCCGCGGACCAGCCCATCGAGACGTGGTCCTCCTGCATCGCCGAGGACGGGATCGAGTCGACGCTGGCCGGGACAGCCAGGCGCTTGAGCTCGGAGACGATCGCGGCCTGGGTGTACTGGGCGATCATGTGCCCGCTGTCCACGCCCGGGTCGTCGGCGAGGAACGGGGTCAGGCCGTGGTTGCGGGCCGGGTCCAGGAACCGGTCGGTGCGGCGCTCGCTGATGCTGGCCAGGTCCGCGACGACGATCGCCAGGAAGTCCAGCACGTAGGCCACGGGCGCGCCGTGGAAGTTGCCGTTGGACTCCACGCGGCCGTCGAGGGTGACCACCGGGTTGTCCACGGCGCTGGCGAGCTCGACCGACGCGACCGACTCGGCGTGCGCGATGGTGTCGCGGACACCGCCGGCGACCTGCGGCGAGCAGCGCAGCGAGTAGGCGTCCTGGACGCGGGTGCAGTCCGGACCGGCATGGCTGGCCACGATGCCCGAACCGGCGAGCAGGCGCGACATGTTCGACGCGGCGGCGGCCTGGCCCGGGTGCGGGCGCAGCGCCTGCAGGTCGGCGGCGAAGACGCGGTCGGTGCCGAGCTGGCCCTCCACGCTCATCGCGGCGGTGATGTCGGCGAGCTTGACCAGCCGGCGCAGGTCGTGGCAGGCCAGCACGAGCTGGCCGAGCATGCCGTCCGTGCCGTTGATCAGCGCGAGGCCTTCCTTCTCCTGCAGCTCGACCGGGGCGATCCCGGCGGCGGCGAGGGCCTCGGCGGCGGGCTTGGCCTCGCCGCTGGCGTCGCGGACGGTGCCCTCGCCCATGATGGCCAGCGCGATGTGCGCGAGCGGCGCGAGGTCACCGGAGCAGCCCAGGCTGCCGTACTCGTGGACGACCGGGGTGATGCCGGCCGACAGCACCGCGGCGTAGGTCTCGGCGACCTCGAGGCGGACGCCGGTGCGGCCGGTGGCGAGGGTGGACAGCCGCAGCAGCATCAGCGCGCGGATGACCTCGCGCTCCACCTCCGGGCCGGTGCCTGCGGCGTGCGAGCGCACCAGGCTCTTCTGCAGCTGCTTGCGCAGCTCAAGCGGGATGTGCCGGGTGGCGAGCGCACCGAAGCCGGTGGAGATGCCGTAGACCGGCTTGGGCTCCTCGGCCAGGCTCTCGATCCGGCCGCGGGTGGCCGCGATCTCCTTCTTGGACTCCGCGGACAGCTCCACGCGCGCGCCGTCGCGGGCGACGCGGACGACGTCGGCCGCGCTGACCGCGCCGACTCCCACGACCACGGCAGCGGTGTCCACGGCAGCTTCAGTACGGCTCATGCTCTAACTTCTTTCCTCGTGAGTTGGGGGTTTCGCGCCTCTTCCCGGGCCGGCTGGCCCGGTTCGGGGTCGGCGCGTGAAATTGGGAACCAGCGGCGGCCGGATCGACGGCCGCCGCTGGAGCTCTGGGGTGCGACCGGATCAGCTCGCCCCGACCTCGGAGACGACGCGGTCGTCGTCCGAGCCACCGCTACCAGGTTCGACCGGCCGCCGGCCGATGCCCAGCCAGAAGCCGAGCGACAGCAGCACGAGCCACACCGCACCGACGATGAGCGCCACGCGGGTTTCCGCCGAGAAGGCCAGCAGAACGACGACGAAGGCCAGGAAGGCGATCGCGACGATCTGGGCGAAGGGCCACAGCGGCGCCGGGAACTTCAGCGCTGCGGCTTCCTCAGCGCTCATCTTACGCCGGGCCTGGTAGTGCGACAGCATGATCATCAGCCACACCCACACCGTGGCGAAGGTGGCGATGGAGGCGATGATCGTGAAGATGTCCTCCGGCACGACGTAGTTGAGCACCACGCCGATCAGCAGCGCGCCGGTCATGATGACCACGGTCATCCACGGCACGCCGTTGCGCGAGACCCGGCCCATGATCGCCGGGGCCTGGCCGCGTTCGGCCATGCCGAACAGCATCCGGCCGGCGCCGAAGATGTCGCTGTTGATCGCCGACAGCGCGGCGGTGATGACCACGACGTTGAGCACCGTCGCCGCGGAGTTCAGGCCGAGGCTCTGGAAGATCTCCACGAACGGGCTGCCCTCGCCGTCGATCTGCTGCCACGGGATGATCGACATGATCACGCCCAGGGTCAGCACGTAGAACAGCAGGACCCGGACCGGCACGGTGTTGACCGCGCGCGGGATGGTCTTCGCCGGGTCCTCGGCCTCACCGGCGGTGACGCCGATGATCTCGGTGCCGCCGAAGGCGAACATCACCACGGCGAAGGACATCAGGAAGCCACCGATGCCGTTGGGGAACATCCCGCCGTTGGTCACGAGGTTGGTCACCGTGGGCTCGGCGTGGCCGCCACCGGCGGTGAAGCCGAAGACCAGCACGGCGATGCCGCCGGCGATCATCGCGACGATGGCGACGACCTTGATCAGCGAGAACCAGAACTCGAGCTCGCCGAACGCCTTGACGCTGAGCATGTTCACCGCGGCGAGCAGGAACAGCGTGGCCAGCACCCAGGTCCACCGAGGTACGTCGGGGAACCAGAAGCCCATGTAGACGGCTAGTGCCGTGACGTCCGCGATGGCGACGATGACCATCTCGAACGTGTAGGTCCAGCCGGTGATGAAGCCCGGCAGGCGCCCGAGGTGCCGGGTGGCGTACTCGCCGAACGAACCGGGCACCGGGTCGGCCACGGCCATCTCGCCGAGCGCCCGGAGCACGATGAACACCACGGCGCCGCCGATCAGGTAGGCGAACAGCACCGAAGGGCCCGCCTGGCTGATCGCGTCCGACGATCCGTAGAAGAGGCCGGTCCCGATGGCCGAGCCGAGAGCGATGAAGCGGATGTGCCGTGCCGTGAGGCCTCGACTCAGGGCCGCCGCGCCTTTTCTCACCTAGTTCCTCCCTGCGGGAACCACGTCGTTCCCTGTGTTGCGACCGGGGTGGTGAACCGCTCGGTTCGGGGCCGCCGGACTGTGCTTGCGCGCACAATCGGAGGCGGTGCGATATGTATAGTGCTGTATATACAGCTCGTCAAGAGGTCGGTTCGAAATCAGCTGACGCACAACGCCCACGCGATGACGAACACGAACAATCCAGACAGCAAAAGGGGATCTGAGCGACCTCAGGTCGCGTCGAAGGTGCCTTCGAGGCGGAACCGCGATCCAGGATGCAACAGGCGCGCAGTGCTCACGAGGCGACCCTCCGACCACGTGCGCCGGTGGATCAGCAGGCACGGCTCGAACTCCTCGATGCCCAGCCGCGCGCAGTCCTCCGCGCCGCCCAGCACCGCCTCCACCACGTGCTCGCCCTTGCCCAGCGGCGCGATCTGCGACAGGTAGCTGTTCGGCGTCTGCACCGAGAAGTCCTGGTCCAGGTAGTCCGGGGCCAGCTCGGGGTTGACGTGCCGGTCCTCGAGCTGGATCGCGACGCCGTCCTCGAAGTGCACGACGATCGAGTGGAAGACCGGCAGCCCCTCGGTGATCCCGAACAGGCGGTGCATGCGCAGGTCGGCGGGTTCCTCCCGCAGCAGCACGACCTCGGTCCGATGCCGGTGCCCGCGCCGCTGGACCTCGTCGGCTATGTTGCGCACCTCGTACAGCGCCGAGCTGCTCTTGCGCTCGGCGACGAACGTCCCCACCCCGGCCAGCCGGACGACGAGACCTTCCGCGCTCAGCTCGCGCAGCGCCCGGTTGATGGTCATCCGCGACAGCCCCAGGGCGTTGACCAGCTGGCTCTCGGAGGGCAGCAGCGCGCCCTCGGCCCAGCGCCCGGTGCCGATCTGCTCGGTGATCACGTCCTTGAGGCGGCGGTACGCGGGAGCGGACTCGCGGCGGCTCTCGTGGAACAGCGCGGCGACGTCCAACGCATCAATGGTCACCGGTCACCGCCCACCTCAGAGATCAAACCGTACGTCCAGTCTATCGGCCGCACCCCGCCCGGAAGTGTTCCGGGAGCAGAACGCCGCAGGTTCGGCGATCGTTCCGCGACCTTGTGCCCAGGGTCACGACGGCGTTGTGCCGATCTTCGCGGCGCATGATCACCGGTCGGTCGATCTCGACCGGAAGCTCGCCGGCCGGCCCGGTCGATCCTCCCCGGGCAATCGAGTACGCACTCCCCTCACCAGTGCAAACGGCACCTCGGCCGGACACGGCGTCCGGATTCGGAGCCGACCGCTGCGGACCGAGCCCCTCGATCAACACGATCTGTTACTCAGAGTTGCCGTCAAGCCTTATTCGACTAACTGATCAGGTGAAACGTTGAAGACCAGATAACTCTTGGTTACGTTCCTGGTGGCTGCGAAATCACGATCCGGTCACGACGCCTCGTCGCCGCGAGGCACTACCGCCCCCGACGGTGGCCGCCGGATCTCCCCCGACGTGGAAAGGCTTACGTGCAGAAGCAGGACAACGCGGGCGGCCCCACCCCGAAGGCTTCGCTCCGCGCACTCGTTGACAAGTTCGGCCTGAACGCGAACGGCTCCCGGACCCGCCGGGTGTCCGCCAAGGTCCTCCCGGTGGTCGTCGCCGGCGGCGCCCTCGTGCTGGTCGGCCAGTCGATGGCCACGGGCGCCGACCAGGAGCCCACGACCGCCCACATGCGGGCGGTCGACAACGAGACCCCGGCCCAGGCCCAGGTCCCGGCCGCCCTCGCCCCGGCCGCCCCGGCCGCTCCCCCGGTCCAGGCAGCTCCCCTGGCCCCGCAGACCCCGCCCGCTCCAGCAGCACCGGCTGCCCCGGCAGCACCGGCGGCCCCGGCTCCCGAAGAGCACCCCGCTCCGAAGGAGGCACCGCCGGTCACCAAGTCCCTCGACGTGGACTACCAGGCGCAGCAGACCAGCTACTGGTGCGGCCCGACCGCGACGCGCATCGCGCTGTCCGCCAAGACCGACGACCTGCCGGACCAGGGCTCGCTCGCCGCTGACCTCGGCACCACCGAGAACGGCACCGACACCATCCACCAGGTCGTCGACGGGATGAACAGGAAGCTGCCCGGGGCCAACTACGAGGCCCGCGACTGGAGCGACCGCCAGATGTCCCCGGAGCTGACCGACCAGCTGTGGTCGGACACCGTCCGCGACGTCAACGACGGCAAGGCGATCGTGGCCAACATCGTGGCGGCGCCCGGCAACCAGCCGCCCGGCTACCCGTCGAGCGAGACGATCTACCACTACGTGGCGATCATCGGCTACAACGCCGAGGACAAGACGGTGCACGTCTCCGACCCGGCGCACTTCAACGGCATCGAGGACTACTGGCTGAGCCTCGACCAGATGGCATCCCTGATCAAGCCCAAGGGCTACGCCGCCTGACGCTCCCCCACGACGAAGGCCCCGCCACCCGGCGGGGCCTTCGTCAATCTCCAGAACGGTCCCCCCTCAAGTCCCCTACGTCGGCAACTTCTGCTTCCCGATCTGCGGACTCCGAACTAGTGGAGTGCTCGCCCATTACTGGCGACCCTTCACCCGAGACTGCGACTTCCGTCTGATGATCGGTACTTGTCGAGTCTGCCAACAAATCAAGCCGATCCACTAGGTCGTCGCGCTGAAAATGGGTCAGGTATTCGCGAAACAAGCCGACCAACGCACGGTGCTTCGCAGGACTGGTGGTATCGATAAATTCGACGAGTATGCGAGCAAACGAATCTTGCTCGGCAAGTTGTTCAGCGTCGCGCTGCTTACGCGCGTTGTCCATCTTGGCGAGCATCGCGTCGAACCCAGCAGATGACAGTACGGCCAGCTTGTCTGGGCGTTGATCGGCCCACCACGCCCAAGCCAGTCCGTGATCCCCAAACAGCTTTTCGCGGCCACGAGCCCGTTCGCGTTCTCGGTCGGCGCGGATTCGTTCGTCGCGACGGGCGGCTAAGTAGTCTTTAGTGACGATCCCGCTGTTCATAGCCGGGGCAAGGCACACGATTCCGCTAACCATCGCGTTTATGGGCGTTCCCACCTTCTTTGGCATGGCAACCTCAGTGTTGATTGCCAGTTCAACGGCATCAACGTGCACAACCAGCTGCGTAGCCGTGTGCTGTACTGTCACTTCTTGAAGCCTGGAGAGCGCCGCAGCGCTGGCCTGGCGGTGCCACTCGTTATCTCCAGTTATCCTATCGGGAATATTGACACCTTCTTCACGCGCCGGCACCCAATGCGGATAGAGCCACGCATCGAAGTCCGCGCCAGGAACATAACTGGCGACAGTGATATGGAACGGCGCTACCCCAGGAAGGACCTGATTGCCATATTTCCAGCGAGTCATGGGGTCGACCACCTTTGCTGGCGGTGGTGATTCACGAGATCACTCATCACCCTTTGGTGCAACTCATCTGACACATTTTTGAATACCAGAGTCGTCAGACTCAGCTCCGAATCCAAGTACAACACCGGCATACAGACTGAGAGCACAGTGTCACGGTCGAGATCCCGATCCTCACTCGCCTTGACCCACGTATACATGGCTTGAGCACACGCTTCGGCCCCCAGCGCTCGAAACGACTCCTGCCAGCATCGCACCAACGTCGCGCTCATGGACTGATCTCGACTCACATCTCCAACGAGCTTCGGGACAATCGAAACATCACGGTAGGTAGCGAGCTCCAGGAACACTGTCGCACCGCGTCGCGGGTTACTTGCCAACATAGCGGTCACTGCATCCATAACAGCAGGCCGGAGATCATCCTGTTCTGCGAGAGAGCTCAATGCACGCCCCGCTGACCGCAGTACGCTCAGCGAAGCGTGACGATTGGTGAGGATTTTGCCGAGACGTGTCAATGCGAGATTGGTGCGTTCGATACCGAGCCTTCCACCACACACCGCAGCGGCCAGATCAAGTAACATCAGGTCACTACTCGAAGCCCACCCAGAAATTCGATTACGCACATAGGAACCAATATAAGGATCCAAGATACTTCGGTCCAAAATCATGACTGCAAGATCACGATGACCAGCCTTCGCTTGATCCCGCGCGAAATCAACCAGTTTCTGACCACTCCCCCTTCGCAGCCCTAAACCCGCAATAACCGTGGCTATCCTTTCGCGCCGTGTACGCGACATCTTATCTTCAGTTCCAAGATGAACGAGCCAGTCCAGCAGGATGGGGTGCAGTTTAGGGCGCTGCCGCCACACGTGATCAAGCACGGCCGTGTCGAACCCTGGACGTTTATCATTTAGCGACACCATGTGGTCGGGACTTATATCAGCCCCAGTGCTGGCTAGCCTTTCCACCAGATCAGGCGCTCGAAGTGGGTTACGAATTGTATTTTCCTCGTTCGCGATCTCCAGAAGATCGTCGGCGGCGTTGACCATATCTTGGTCTCGAGCCTTGCCCAACGCTGCGGCGGCAATGAGGATAGCGCGATCGTAAATGTCCGTATGTTTGCGAAACCATGTCCGGAGATGCTCCGACCAGTTACGAAACTCGTCTATCGCTACCTGCTGGGCGCTTACTTTGCCATCTTTTGAATTTTCGGCGCGCGAGATCGCCGAAGCCAACCTGACAGCATTAGTCGGAGACAACGACGACTCAGCTAATGTGGTCGAGAACGGCGGCTCAGCGAGCCACTCAATACGGTCATCCCGCTGAAAACGATCACGCAGTGCCACTTTTGCGATATCCGCGGCAAACGGCGCTTGCCAGACCACAGTGATCGACTGAGCGGATGTCTCACAGCGCTCCCAGACCTTCGGTGTCACAAGCACAACGAGAAACGACTCCAGCCGTTGTAGCGTCGCTACATGCTCCACCAAGCTCGCCCCGAACTGACTCGAGGGGCGAGCATCATCCTCGCCCACAGGGTCGATCTTGTCCACGCTGTCAGAAAGGTCCAGCAGGTAGCCGTAACGAGGGACCTGGGGCAGCAATTCGACCTGGGGACGAAGCCAACTCGGCCGCAACCGGCGGAATTCCCGAATGGACACGCCTTCACGACGAGCTTGGCTGTCAGCTGCGGTAAGCAGGTTCACCGCAGCTGTACGACGCCCTGTGCCGCGCTGAGCACTCAGCACAACCACATGATCATTGAGAAAGCGATCCCGAATCGCAGGATAGTCAGGCGTCTCCACAAACTCCTGCTGCAACTCCTGAAATTCCCAATCCATTGGTTCCGAACCGATTACACCATAGTGATGGTGTTCGATGTTCTCAACGACATCACGTCCGGCAACGCGAGGATTTGACCCATTATCGGCCAGAACGGCATTGATTATACTTTGCGGCCTATTGCCGTCACGGTCCGGACCGACCACTGGTCACTCTCCAGACGGCAAGTTTACGTTCACATCACCAATACCGCTAGATATAATTCGACTACCCCCCATCGCAATATTTCGATTCACGACGCTTTGCCGGGCAGTCGGCGGCTCATCGGATTCATCGCCGTACAATTCAGCTAGAGCACGAAGTTCATCAGCACACTCCGGATGGTCCTCGAGGAACTCCTGAAGCCGCACGGTCCATTTCGTGTCGACACGATCGACGAGATCAGTTTTGCCACTCTCGCGCGCAGCAAGGATCCGATCCTTGTCCCGTTCCAACTGCTCTTCTTCACGCGCAGTTTCATCCTTGTTCCCGCGACCGAGGATCTTGCCAAGCCCACCCTTAAAGCCCGTCCACGCATCAGTAGTGATCGATTTCGCCAATGCGGCAATCACTGCAACGATGATCGTGGCTTCGGACGTCGGATCCATACCTGCGTTCCTCCCCCATGCGTGACGTAACGGTTCCACCGTAAAGATCATCTCTTGAACCATGGCAGCGATCAGAGAATTTTCGCCTGAGTGGACCAATGATGGTGACTGCGCGTTCCCAACCTGCCCCCACGAGAGCATCACCGATCACTCAGTTGTCGGATCAAGGTTACACTCGGGAAAACCGAACAATGCATTACACACTCTGGCCTTCTAGCGAAGGGGAGAGTTAATTTTCACAAATGCGCCAGCCGGAGCTCGAAACGCCCCTGCGGACGAAAATCGAGAAGCTGAACAGCTGCTTGTTGCGTTGAAGGATTCGAACCAGAGCTGGATTGCTTTAACCGCGGGTGAGGTCACCAGGCCCGCCCCCGGCGGGGCCTTCGTCGTATCTGCCTCAGCGGGTCACCTGTTCCAGGAACGCCTGCGTCTCCTCGTCCGGCGAGTACACGCACACCCCGCTCATCCCCCGCGTGAGCAGCACCTTGTAGGTGTTTCGGATGAGCCCGGCGAAGTGGAGGTCGTCGGCCTTGCGGACCGCAGGGTCGTGCGAGTGGCTGCGCCGAGCGATCCACTGCCCGTCCCGGCGCACGAAATCAGGTCCGATGATCACGCCGGCCCAGTCGTACTCGAACCCCTGCGCGGTGTAGATGCAGCCGACCTGGCCGAACCCGCGCTCGTCGGAAGCCCAGAAGTAGGACTCCGGCGCGTCGGGAACGCGCTTCTCCGGCTTGGCGTTCCAGGGCCGCTTCCAGCCCTCGATGACGACGTCGTCGACGAGGCTCTTGCCCTGGTCCGTCTTGACCGGATCGCTCCACGGCCAGCAGTAACCCGCGGCGATGCGCGCGTTCCCTCCGTGCGCCGACTGCTGAGCGCGCAGCCACGCCTCCATCGCCTGCGGAGAAGCCGCGCTGGTGACGACGAAGTCGTCGTCGACGGGCGAGGCGAGCTGGCTCCACGCCGCGGGCGCGGCCGGCTGGAGGCCGAGGAGCCGCGACACCCAGATGTCGAACGCCTCGGAGCCGCCGCAGCGGAACTGCCCGTCCAGGCGCACCACCTCGACCTCGCATCCCCGCGACTTCGCCGAGGTGGTGATCTCCTCCAGCGACCCCATCTCCCCCGGACGCACGATCTGGTTCTCGTCGAGGAGGAACACCGGCACGGACGCGACGTCGATGAGTTCGTCGATCTGGCGCCCGGCGGCGTCGCGGACGTCCTTCTTGGTGTAGCGGTTGACGCTGGTTTCCCGGATGCGGTGCGCTTCGTCGCAGATCAGCACGTCGAGCTCGCGCGGCTCGGAGCCGACGTAGTTGTTGAAGTACTTGAACAAGCCCTGCACCCGGGTGTTCCGGCGCCCCGCGATCTTGCGCAGCGTGCGGGTGAAGGCGCTGGAACCGGTGGCGTGATGCACTGTGCGGCCCTGCCGGGCGAGCTCACCGACGAGGCTGAGCGCGATGGCGCTCTTGCCCGAGCCGGGACCGCCGAGGACGATCACGGCGGTCCGGGAATCGGCGGCGCGAGCCTTGCGCACCGCCTGCATGACCGTCTCGAAGGCGACCTTCTGCTCGTCGAGCAGTACGAACTGCTCCCGCTCCTGGATCTCCTTGGCCGCGAGGTCGAGCAGCGGCTTGGACGGGGCGTGGTGGAAGTTCAGGAACTCCTCAGCCGCATCGCGCGCGGAGTCGCGGTCGCCGGCTCGGTCGAGCACGGACTGCAGGTGATCGACGAGCTTCCCGCGGTCGTCGAGGGTGAACAGCCGGCCGTAATCGCTCAGCGCGTGATCCCGCAGCGCGGTGACGCTGGCGTTGCGCGCGTTGTGCAGGTATGCGATGCCGTGGACCGACCGGGGCCGCGCGGCGAGCGAGGGGGTCGAATCGACCAGGTACTCGCAGTAGCGGCGGACCTGTTCGACCGGGTGCAGAACGGGATTCTCGCCGTAGGCGGAGATGCGGACGAGATCGCCGAGCGTCTCCTCGACCTGGGACCACTGCTTCAACTCGACGAGCACGTAGCTGGGCTCACCCGTCTTGGGATGTGTTCCGCACAGGACGGCATCCACCCGCCTCGGACTGTGCGGGAGCTTGTGCTCCAGGAGCACTTCGACGTGCCCCAACCCGGCATCGGCGAGATCTGCGAGCAGCACCGGAAGGCTCCGCTGCCAGGCCCGCACCTCGGAGATCCCCACCCGGGCCTCGAGCTGGAACTTCGCCTGCTCGTTGAGCAGCAGGTGCAAACGATCAGCTCTCGCCTCGTCGAGCAGCTCCGCCGCGCTCCGACGAACCAGCGCCACTTCCAACCCCCACTGGGCACGCGTGATCCACGCGCGGGTGGGGGCAGCGACGAAGTGCGAACTTCGGTGCCCGTCGGGCCGCGATCTTCTCGGACAAGGCTAATGGGTCGATCTTCGTGCGAGCCGTCCGGGTGACCGGTGCGCCGTCGGCCTTCCTTCCTGTCGAATCCGCAGGTCAGGCGTGCGGTCGGGCAGCTTGGACCACGGCGTCGATCGCCTGGGAGACGCGGTCGGCCGCGTCGTCGGGGTCGGGTTGGCCCGCGTCGAGCCAGGCGATGACGGCTTCGAGGGCGACGGTGGGGACCAATCTCGCCGCCCAGTCCTGCCAGGGGCCGTCCGGGATCGTTCCGCTGAGGTGGCGCTCCGCGATCTCGGTGGAGGCGATTCGGATCGAGTCGGTGATGTCGCGGAACTCCGGCTCCCGCGCTGCGTGGCGGAACAGCAGCCGGAACCCGTCGGGGTCCTCGCTCGCGGCTCGCAGCAGCGCGGGGATGCTGGTTTCGTCGAAGTCGTCTTCGCCGACGGCCTCGGTGAGCCGGGCGCTGGCGCGGTCGAGGACCGCTCGGTAGAGGTCGGTCTTCGAGTCGAAGTGCCGGTAGAGGATCACGCGGCTGATGGCGGCCTCGGCGGCGACGTCGTCCAGGCTCGTCGCACTGTGACCGCCACGGGCGAACGCCCTGGTCGCCGCGTCGAGGATCTGCTCGCGCCGTTGCGCCCGAGGCATGCGCCGCGTCGACTCCGCGGCTCCAGTCGCTCGACGTGCCATCGCTGCCACCCCTCCTCTTGTTAACGCCGAAGTTAACACCTACCTTTGTTTACTCCGGGATATACACACCGGGGTGAACATGGGGAGGGTGACGTGAACGCACCGATCCAGCTGCCGTTCGACCAGCAGCACCCGTTGGAGTTCCCACCGCAGGTCCGCGCCCTGCAGCCCCAGGGCGCGGTGCACGAAGTGCGCACCGAGGCGGGCGACAGGGCATGGCTGGTGACCAGCTACGCCCTGGTGCGCCGACTGCTGGCCGATGAGCGGCTCGGCCGCTCGCATCCGGCTCCGGAACGCGCAGCCCGGGTCGGCGAGTCCGCGCTGTTCGGCGGCCCGCAGGGCGACTTCGAGACCGAGCAGGCCGACCACGCCCGGATGCGCGAGCTGCTGCAGCCGCACTTCTCGCCCAAGCGGATGCGCGAGCTGCGTTCCCGCGTCGAGGCGCTGGCCGACGAACTGCTGGACGACTTGGCCGAGAAAGGGCCACCAGCAGACCTGCACGCCGCGCTCGCGCTCCCGCTTCCGATCCTGGTGATCTGCGAGCTCCTCGGCGTGCCCTACGAGGACCGCGACCTGTTCCGCGCGTGGACGCAGGCAGCAGCCGACGTCACCGACCGGGCTCGCTCCGAACGGGGACTGGCCGACCTGTTCGACTACGGCCGGCAGCTGGTCGCCCGCAAGCGCCGCGATCCCGATGACAACGTGATGTCCCGGCTGTGCGCCGCGGACGGGATGGGCGACGACGAGGTCGCCATGCTGTCGATGGCCCTGCTCTTCGCCGGTCACGAAACGACCGTGGTGCAGATCGGCATGGGTGCGCTGCTGCTGTTGACCAACCGGGCGCAGTGGCGAGCGCTGCTGGCCGAACCGGGCCTGGTGCCGGGCGCGGTCGAGGAGATCCTCCGCATGCCGGTCGGCGGCGGTGGCGGCGGCGGGATCCCCCGCTACGCCCGGACCGAGTTCGACATCGACGGCGTCACCGTCCACACGGGAGACCTCGTCCTGCTCCACCCCGGTGCGGCCAACCGCGACCAGGCCGTCTTCGCCGATCCCGATTCCTTCGACATCGCGCGAAAACCGTTCGGCCACTTGAGCTTCGGCCACGGCCCGCGGTACTGCGTAGGCGCTCCGCTGGCCCGCATCGAGCTGCACGCGGTGTTCAGCCGCCTGCTCGCCCGCTTCCCCGCGATGCGACTGGCCGTCCCACTCGACCAACTGGAGCTGCGCCGAGGTTCCCTGGCGGGCGGGCTGGTCGAACTCCCGGTGACCTGGCGAGAAGGCGCGCCCTAGCCGCCGGAGAGTTCACCTAGGACGTTCAGCGTCCGGTTCGCGCGGACCGACATCCGCTGCTCGCGGGCGGTCACGTCGATGTAGGTCTGGCTGGAGTTGATCGACGAGTGGCCGAGCAGCTTCGCGATCTCGGCGGCGTTGGCGCCGTCCTCGGCCAGCCGGGTGGCGAAGGTGTGCCGCAACGCGTGCACCATCGCGCCCGGCTGCACCCGGTCCGAAACCCCAGCCGCCCGCAGCGACTGCCGCACCAGGTACTGCAACCCGCCGCGTTGGAGCCGCTCGCCGCGGTGGTCGACGAACAGCGGCTCGCTGCCGGGCAGCCGCTCGCCGAACCGCTCCCGCCGCGACCGCAGGTAGTCCTGGATCAGCGCGTCCAGGGAGTCCTCGATCGGGATCGACCGGTTCTTGCCGCCCTTGCCGTGCACGTGCAGCCGCCGATCACCGCTGCGCCCGGCCAGCGACCCCGCGGTCAGCTCGAGCAGCTCCGCCGAGCGCACCCCGGTGCACAGCAGCGTGGCCAGCACCGCGAGAACAGGCCGATCAGCCAGATCGCCCAGACCACCGAGCGGCGGGCTTCCTTGGCGGTGGGAACGGTGTAGAAGCGCATCAGCACGTGCGGCAGA
>NZ_JBEOVY010000200.1:0-14067 GCF_040295745.1 Saccharopolyspora sp. NPDC002686 | reverse complement strand
GGCGTGGACGGAGGTACCGGTTCCGGACGTCGACGAGGTGCTTCGGGTCGACGCCGGGCTGCCAGACGACCACCGCGTGGCCCTCGACGTCGATGCCGCGCCGCCCCGCCCGGCCGGTGAGCTGCGTGTACTCGCCGGGGCTGAGGTCCACGTGCGACTCGCCGTTGAACTTCACCAGCCGCTCGAGCACCACCGTGCGGGCGGGCATGTTGATGCCCAGCGCCAGCGTCTCGGTGGCGAACACGGCCTTGACCAGACCGCGCACGAACAGCTCCTCGACGGTCTCCTTGAATGCCGGGAGCAGACCGGCGTGGTGCGCCGCGAGCCCGCGCTCCAACGCCTCCCGCCACTCCCAGTAGCCCAGGACCGCCAGGTCGCTCTCCGGCAGGTTCGCGGTGTGCTCGTCGATCACCTCGCGGATCTCGGCGACCTCGGCATCGCTGGTCAACCGCAGCCCGGCCCGCACGCACTGGGAGACGGCCTGGTCGCAGCCGTTGCGGCTGAAGATGAACACGATCGCCGGCAGCAGCCCGGCGGCGTCCAGCCCGGTCAGCACCTCCACCCGCGACGGCGGGAAGAACCGGGGCGGGCGCGGACCCTTGCGCTTGCCGTTGTTGGGACCGCCGCGCCGGCCCCCGTAGGGCAGGTGCACGCGGGCCAGCTGCTGGGTGTGGCGCAGCAGGCCCGGGTTGATCTGCAGTTCGCGATCGGCCGTCTCCCCGCCGAACAGGTCGAACATCCGCGGCCCGACCAGCATGTGCTGCCACAGCGGCACCGGCCGGTGCTCGTCGACCACGATGGTGGTGTCGCCGCGCACCTCCTGCAGCCACTCGCCGAACTCCTCGGCGTTGCTCACCGTCGCCGACAGGCTCGCCACCTGCACGTGGTCCGGCAGGTGCAGGATCACTTCCTCCCACACCGCACCGCGGAACCGGTCGGCGAGGTAGTGCACCTCGTCCATCACCACGTAGCCCAGCTGTTCCAGGCTGCTGGATCCCGCGTAGAGCATGTTGCGCAGCACCTCGGTGGTCATCACGACCACCTGGGCGTCGCCGTTGATCGAGGTGTCGCCGGTCAGCAACCCGACCGCGTCGCTACCGTGCACCTCGCACAGGTCGGCGTACTTCTGGTTGGACAGCGCCTTGATCGGCGTGGTGTAGAAGCACTTGCGCCCCTCCTGCAACGCCAGGTGCACGGCGAACTCGCCGACGATGGTCTTGCCCGCCCCGGTCGGCGCGCACACCAGCACGCCGCGGCCGGCCTCCAACGCCTGGCACGCGGTGCGCTGGAAGGGATCGAGCTCGAAGGACTGCTGCCCGGCGAAGTCGGTCAACTTCGGGTGCACGCCCCGGTGGGAAGACCTGGCGAACGCCTCGGCCGGGGACAGCTCGGTTGGGTTGGAACGGCTTACGGCCACACCCCAAGGTTTTCACATCCCACCGACCACCGTCTCGGAGCCTGGCGCCAGGGACGAGGATCCGTGACCGTTTTCGCAGGTGGGCACCCGTGAGCACTTGGTGTCGCTATGGCAACTCAAAGTACTCACGGGCCCTGACCAGGCAAAACGTCAGCCCACGACCTTCAGCGCGTCGGGGGCGGAGCGGATGGTCAGGGGGAGGCGGGCTTGGGGTTCTCCGTCGGCGTAGGCCAGCCAGCCGTTGTCGCCGCCCAGGCGGATGCGGCGGGCTCGGAGCGTGGTGACCGCCGGGTGGTCCACGTGGCGGCCGGTGCGCAGGGTCGGGAGGATGCTGACGAAGTCGCGGCGGGACACCTCGCCGACCAGGGTCACGTCGAGCAGGCCGTCGGTCGGGTCGGCGTCCGGGCAGACCGGGATGCCGCCGCCGTAGCAGGCCGTGTTGCCCACCGCGACCAGCGTGGCGGCCAGCTCGGTGACGCCGGACTCGGTCTCCACCCGCAGCGGCATCGAGTGCAGCCCGATCAGCTCCCGCACCACCGCCAGGTCGTAGCGGCGCTGTCCGCGCGGCCAGCGCATCCGGTTCGCCCGCGCGTTGACCCTCGAGTCGAAGCCCGCGCACAGCACGGTCGCGAACCAGCCCGCGCCCGCCGTCTTGCCGAGGTCGATGCTCCGCTTCTCCCCCGCCTTCAGCGCCCGCGCGACGGACCGGGCGGCAGCGGTGGGATCGCGCGGGACGCCCAGTCCTCGCGCCAGGTCGTTGCCCGTGCCGGCCGGGATCAGGGCCAGCGCGGTGTCGGACTCGGCGCACGCCTGCACCGCCAGGTGCGCGATGCCGTCACCACCGACCACGGCGAGCACGTCGGCACCGTCGGCCACGGCTCGCTTCGCCGCGGCAGCGGCGCCACCTGCGTCGGTGGCGATCACCGTCCGGAGATCGCACACGGCGCGGAGGTGACCGACGATTTCGCCGACGACCGACGCGGAGAGCCGACCACCGGCCGCAGGATTGATCAACAGCACACAGCGCACGAGGCAAGATCCTCACCCACCCGACCCCGCCTTGGCCAGTGACTCGGGCGAAAAAGACGTGAGCGGCGATGGTCGCTCTAAGGACCATCGCCGCTCACGTCAGGCAGGAACGTCAGGTGACGTCGTCGTGTTTGGGCGTCTGGGACGGTTGCACGTCCAGTTCCGAGGCGCGGAAGTCGATCTGGGACGCCTCGTCGAGGCCGACCTCGGTCAAGCCCTGGGCCGCGAGCTTCTTGGCCTTGCGCTTGTCGTTGGACCGGCAGATGACCATCGCGATGGTGAACAGCAGGCACAGCGCCGCGGCCAGCGCGAGCATCGAGAACGGGTCCTGGCCCGGCGTCGCGATCGCGGCGAACACGAACAGCGCGAAGACGATGCCGCGCCACCAGCTCTTGAGCTTGTCGTAGCTGACGATCCCGGCGAGGTTGAGCATCACCAGCACCAGCGGCAGCTCGAAGCTGACGCCGAAGATCACCAGCAGGAGCAGCATGAAGCTGATGTACTTGCCGCCGCTGAGCGCGGTGAAGAACGCGTCCCCGCCGAACCCGGACATGAACGACAGCGCCACGGGCAGGATGTAGTACGCCAGCACCGCACCGGCCAGGAACAGCACGGTCGCGCAGCTGACGAACAGCCGGGCGAACTTGCGCTCCTTCGCGTACAGGCCGGGCGTGATGAACGCCCACAGCTGGTACAGCCACACCGGGCTGAACAGCACCGCACCGACCGCGACACCGACCTTGAGGGTCAGCATGAAGATCTCGAACGGCTCGGTCTGCAGCAGCTGGCAGGTCCCGTTCGGGCTCAACCGCTGGGTCACCGGCAGCTGGCAGTACGGCTCCAGCAGGAAATCGCTGAGCGTGGGCAACCCGAAGGCCGAGTTGGAGAACCACCAGACCCCGAAGATCGCGCCGACGACGACCGCCGCGATGGCAACGCCCAACCGGTACCGCAGCTCGTAGAGGTGATCGACGAGCGTCATGGTGCCGTCCGGGTTGTGCCTGCGGCCCCAGCGACGGCGCTCCTTGCGGAACGGGTTCAAGCGACGCAGTGGACTACCCACCGTGTTGTTTCCGTCCTCAGTCAGTTCTTGTCGTTGCGCTGCTTCTCGTCGACCGGGGACGGCGACGCAACCGGGGGCGTGCTGGACTCACCGGAGGTCAGCTCCGGCTTGGCCTTGTCCTCGTCAGCCTTCTTCGCGGCTTCCTCGTCGGCCTTCATGCCGCGGGCCTCCGCCTTGAAAACGCGCGCGGACTGGCCGAGCGAGCGGGCCATCTGCGGGAGCTTGGTGGCGCCGAAGAGCAGCACCAAGACCAAGACGATGAGGATCAGCTCCCAGCCACCTGGCAAACCCATCCGAACACAACCTTTCGTGATGTCCCTGCTGGGCGACATCGTACGCGCGGCAGGGCGGGACAAATAGGGCCGATTGCGGCGTCAGCTGCGGCGGCGTTCGGCGAACGCCACCTTGAGCCCGGCGACGCGCGCCTTCACCAGGCCGCTGCGGTCCGCGAGGTCGTGGGCGACCTGCCGCTGCACGGACTTGAACCGGTTCAGCTCCCGGAGCGCCCGGACCAGCAGCACCACGAGCAGGACCAGACCTGCCCCCAGCAGCACAAAACTCCACACGTACGGCACCCGGTCACCGTATCGGGCTCAGGTGGACGGGAGGTGACGTGCCCGTGCCAACGCGTCTTCAGCACGTTGACGCACGTCACAGGCGAGATCATCGGGGCTGAGCACCCGCGCCTGACCGCCCAGCCCGAGCAGCAACCGGCTCATCCAGCTGCGGTCCGAGTAGCGCATCCGCACCCGCGCCCGCCCGTGCGGCAGTTCGACCAGCTCGTCCACCTGGTAGTACTCGGCGATCCAGCGCGCGTCGGGTTCCAGCTCCAGCTCCGCCACCGACTGGTCGGGGGCGGGCCGGAACAGCCCGGCGGAAACGTCGGTGGGCTCGGCCTCCGAGGGCGGCTGCGCCGGTTCGTCGAGCACCTCGACCTCGTCGATCCGGTCCAGCCGGAACATCCGCACGCCCTGCGCGCTGCGGCACCAGGCCTCCAGGTAGCTGCGCCCGTCGATAAGCAGCAGCCGCATCGGGTCCACGGTCCGCTCGCTGATCTCGTCGCGGGAGGCCGTGTAGTAGCGGATCCGCAGCGCCCTGCGCCGCGTCGTCGCGTCCTGCACGGAGCCGCGCACGCCCGACCGGACCGCGCCCTCGCGACCTTCCAGCCCGACGACGACGCCGGACGGGCGGGCTTGCCCGACCGCGTTCTCCACCTTCGCCAGGGCCCGCTGGACCGCGTCGGTGTCGGTGATCCCCGGAGTCTCGGCCAGCGCCCGCAGCGCCACCAGCAGCGCGGTGGCCTCCGACGCGGTCAGCCGCAGCGGGCGCCGCATACCCGCGTCGTAGGTGACGGTGATCGAGTCGCTCTCGAAGGACAGGTCGATCAGGTCACCGGGCCCGTATCCCGGCAGCCCGCACATCCACAGCAGCTCCAGGTCCTTGCGCAGCTGCCGCTGGGTGACGCCGAAGTCGGCCGCGGCGTCGGCGATCGGGATGCCCGGCCGGCTCAGCAGGTAGGGCACCAGCGCCAGCAGGCGCGGCAGTCGTTCGGTCGCACTGGTCACGACTGCTCCCCCGCCTCGCCCTGGTCCACCACGTCCAAGTGGATCTCGTGGATCGTCTTGCGCAGCGTGTCCGGCTCCAGCACCGCCACGTCCGCCCCGTACCCGGCGAGCCAGCCGGCCGCCGACTCCGGGTAGCGCAGGTCGAGCTCCAGCACGTCGCCCCAGTCGCCGCCGAGCTCCATGCGGTCGACGACCTTCGCCCGGCGCCGAGCGCCCTGCGCGCGCCCGTCCGCGACCCACACGCGGGCCAGCGTGGTGGGCGGCGCTTCGCGCTGCTCGCCGGCGACGAAGTGCAGCAGGTCGAGGTCCGGTGGGCGCTGGACCTGCCCGGCCCGGCCGACGGCCTTGGCCTTGCCCTGGATCCGGGACAGCCGGAAGCACCGCGGCGCTTGCCGGTCGCGGTCGTGCCCGACGACGTACCAGCGGCCGCGCCAGGACACCACGCCCCACGGCTCGACGGTCCGCCGGTGCACGTCGGGGCTGCTCGGACGCCGGTAGTCGAACTCCACGACCCGGCCGCTCTCCACCGCCGCCAGCAGCGGCGCGAACGCGGGCTCGGTCGAACGCACCTTGGGTTCGACCGCGGACGAGACGCGCTCGTCGACGTCGACCCCGGCCGCGCGCAGCTTCAGCAGCGCGCCCCGGGCGGCCGCGGTGAGCTCCGGCGCGTCCCACAGCCGGACCGCCAGCGCCACGGCGGCGGCCTCGTCGGGTTCGAGTTCGACGTCGCCGAGCTCGTAGTCGCGCCGCGCGATGCGGTAACCGTCAGTGGCGTCGAAGGCCGAGTTGCGACCGGTCTCCAGCGGGATCCCCAGATCCCTCAGCTCTGCCTTGTCCCGCTCGAAGGTGCGGAAGAAGGCCTCGTCAGTGGGCGCGTCGGCATAGCCCGGCACGATCGCCCGGATCCGCTCCGCGGTGAGGTACTGGCGCGTGGAGAGCAGACACAGCACCAGGTTCACCAAGCGTTCAGCACGCACAGTGGCCACCGGAAAACTCTATCCCGCCCGTATTCGATCATGTGTTTGGGTCGGTGCGCCAGATCACTCGCGGGGCAGATGTTTCGCACGGGGCATTGATTTCGGTCAGCGCTGAAGTCATCGCCAACATGAAATCGATTCGCTTCGATCGGCGCTGAAACCGCAGGGAACGTGAAAATAGTTTGCGGTGATCACCCCGCGCCTACCCTGGGAACATGACCGATCGCGTCTTGATGATCACCGGGGCGTCGCGCGGCATCGGTGCCGCGACCGCGCGAGCCGCCGCCGAAGCCGGATTCCGCCTCGTCCTGACCGCCCGCTCCACCGATGCCCTGTCCGCGCTGGTCGACGAGCTGGGCGCGGACACCGCGCTGGCCCTCCCCTGCGACGTCACCGACTACGCGAACCTCACCGAGTCCGTCCAGCGCGCCGAAGACCACTTCGGCCGCCTCGACGCGGTCTTCGCCAACGCCGGAGTCAGCCTGCAGACCTCGTTCCTGGGCAACGACGGTGCCGACCCCGAGCAGTGGCGCGACATGGTCCTCACCAACGTCTACGGCGCCGCCATCACCGCTCGCGCCGCCCTACCGGCCCTCACCCGCACCAAGGGCCACCTGCTCATGACCGGCTCCAACGCGGGCCGCAACCTGCGCCCCGGGAACCTCTACTCCGCGACGAAGTGGGCGGTCACCGGCATGGCCCAGAACATCCGCGCGGAGTGCGTGGGCACCGGCGTCCGCGTCACCCTCATCCAACCGGGCATGGTCGAGACCGAGATGACCGCGGACACCCCGAACGTCCCCAAGCTGCGCGCCGAGGACATCGCCAACGCAGCCCTATACGCCCTCCAGCAACCGCCCTCGGTCGACGTCAACGAGCTGATCATCCGCCCCACCGGCCAAGAGCGCTGAACCGCGAAGGGCACCTCCGAGCGGATCGGAGGTGCCCTTCACCCGGTGGGTCAGAGGGAGTTGATGAGGCGCTCGACCCGGTCGTCCACCGCGCGGAACGGGTCTTTGCACAGGACCGTGCGCTGGGCCTGGTCGTTGAGCTTGAGGTGCACCCAGTCCACCGTGAAGTCCCGGCCCGCGGCCTGCGCGGCGGCGATGAAGTCACCGCGCAGCTTCGCCCGGGTGCTCTGCGGCGGGGTGTCCTTGGCCGCCTCGATCTCGCCGTCCTCGGTGGCCCGGTCCACCAGGTCCTTGCGCTGCAGCATGTCGAACAGCCCGCGCCCGCGGCGGATGTCGTGGTAGGCCAGGTCCAGCTGGGCGATCCGCGGGCTGGACAGCTCCAGGCCGTGCTTGCCGCGGTAGCGCTCCAGCAGCCGGTGCTTGATCGCCCAGTCGATCTCCCGGTCGATCAGCGAGAAGTCCTGCTGCTCGATGGCGTCCAGCGCCCGGCCCCACAGCTCCAGGATCCGCTCGGTCATCGGGTCCGAACCGCGCCGCGCCACGTGGTCGACCGCCCGGCCGTAGTACTCCCGCTGGATGTCCAGCGCGGAGGCCTCCCGGCCGCCGGCCAACCGGACCGTGCGCCGCCCGGTCAGGTCGTGGCTGATCTCCCGGATCGCGCGGATCGGGTTGTCCAGGCTGAAGTCCCGGAATTGCACGCCCTGCTCGACCATCTCCAGCACCAGGTTCGCGGCGCCGACCTTGAGCAGCGTGGTCACCTCGGACATGTTGGAGTCGCCGACGATGACGTGCAGCCGGCGGTAGCGCTCGGCGTCGGCGTGCGGCTCGTCGCGGGTGTTGATGATCGGCCGCGAGCGGGTCGTCGCGCTGGAGACGCCCTCCCAGATGTGCTCGGCGCGCTGCGACAGGCAGTACACCGCGCCGCGCGGGGTCTGCAGCACCTTGCCCGCACCGCAGATGAGCTGGCGGGTCACCAGGAACGGCAGCAGCACGTCGGCGATCCGGGAGAACTCCCCGGAACGGCCGACCAGGTAGTTCTCGTGGCAGCCGTAGGAGTTGCCCGCCGAGTCGGTGTTGTTCTTGAACAGGAAGATGTCGCCACCGATGCCCTCGTCGGCCAGCCGCCGCTCGGCGTCGATGAGCAGGTCCTCCAGGATCCGCTCGCCCGCCTTGTCGTGCGTGACGAGCTGGACGAGGTCATCGCATTCGGCCGTGGCGTACTCCGGGTGGGAGCCCACGTCCAGGTAGAGCCTGGCCCCGTTGCGGAGGAAGACGTTGGACGACCGCCCCCACGACACGACCCGTCGGAACAGGTATCTGGCCACCTCGTCCGGGGACAGTCGACGCTGCCCGTGGAAGGTGCAGGTGACCCCGAACTCGGTTTCGATGCCGAAGATCCGCCGCTGCATGACTCCACACTAGGCGCAAACACCGCTTCGCGGCGGTCCGCCGTTCGGGCACCTGTGGCGTGTCTTGGTCGCGAAAACGGTTGCACCGCGTCATCGACGGCTCCGACCGGACCGCTGAGCAGCGCACACGCCCCGCGGCGGCGGTGGCACCGGAGGGACCAGAAATCTCGGGCGACCACAGCATCTTGTGACTGCTGGGGAAGTTGCGACCGGACAACGCTTGGCGGGCAGCCGTTCGGGGAAACCGGCGCGGGAAGCACGAGTGCGGGGCACCGGCGACCGGTGCCCCGCACTCGTGGAGCTCTACCGCGACAGCGGTTCCTCGCGGAACCGCCGAAGGTCCCTACTTCCCGGCGGACTCGCCGTCCTCGGAACCGGACTCCTCGGACTCGTCCGAAGTCGACTCCTGCTCCGGGAGCAACGCCTGCAGCGCAGCGCCCTTGATGCGGCGGAAGGTCCGGTTCGGGCGGGAGCGGTCGAGGACCGCGACCTCCAGCTGACCGGCGCCCAGTTCCCGGTTGCTGTCCCCACCGGAGGACAGCGCCTCGATCGCCACCTTCGCCGCGTCGGCCAGTTCCAGACCGTCGCTGAAGGAGTCCTTGAGCGCGCTGGTGATCGTGTCGGCCTGCCCGCCCATCACCACGTACTGCGGTTCGTCCACGATGGACCCGTCATAGGTCAACCGGTACAGCTGGTCGGTCTCCGCGGTGAAACCGACCTCCGCCACGCAGATCTCCACCTCGAACGGCTTGATCTGCTCGGTGAAGATGGCACCCAGGTGCTGGGCGTAGGTGTTGGCCAGCGAACGACCGGTGACGTCGCGGCGGTCGTAGGAGTACCCGCGCACGTCAGCGATGCGCACCCCCGCCACCCGCAGCGCCTCGAACTCGCTGTAGCGGCCCACCGCCGCGAATCCGATGCGGTCGTAGATCTCGGCGACCTTGTGCAGCGTCGGAGACGGGTTCTCGGCGACGAACAGCACGCCACCGGCGTACTTGAGCACCACCACGCTGCGCCCCCGAGCGATGCCCTTGCGGGCCAGCTCGGAACGCTCCCGCATCAACTGCTCGGGGGAGGTGTAGAACGGCATCGTCACGGCTGTGCACTCCTGGTTCGAATCTGCTCGCGAGTCGGATCGGGGCGGGCTCAGCCGCCGGGGTTCTCCAACCGGCCGTTGACGACCTCGGTGGCGACCGCGGAGGTCTGCTCCTCCGACAGCCGAACGGCACCGTCGGCGGCGGTGATGGTGATGACCGACGGGAAGATGCGCCGCGACAGGTCCGGGCCACCGGTGGCCGAATCGTCGTCGGCGGCGTCGTAGAGCGCCTCGACCGCGGCGTGCACCGCGGTGTCCTGGTCGGCGTCCGGGTCGAAGCGCTTCTTCAGCGCGGACTTCGCGAACAGCGAACCCGAACCGACCGCGTGGTAGCCGGCGATCTCGTCGTAGCGACCACCGACCACGTCGTAGGACACGATGCGCCCGGCGCGCTCCGGGTCCTCGGCCTCGGTGTCGTAACCGGCGAACAGCGGCACCACGGCGAGCCCCTGCATGGCGGCCTGGAGGTTGCCGCGCAGCATGTTGGCCAGCCGGTTCGCCTTGCCGTCCAAGGAAAGCGAAATGCCTTCGAGCTTCTCGTAGTGCTCCAGCTCGACCGCGTACAGCTTGACGAGCTCCTGCGCCACGCCCGCGGTACCGGCGATGCCCACCGCCGAGTAAGCGTCCGTGACGAACAGCTTCTCCATGTCCCGCTGGGCGATCAGGTTGCCCATGGTGGCGCGGCGGTCACCGGCCAGCAGCACACCGCCGCGGAAGGTCACCGCGACGATCGTGGTGCCGTGCGGGGCTTCCACCGTCCCCTCGGCCAGCTTCCGGCCGCCGGGCAGCAGTTCGGGCGTGGTGGACCGGAGAAAGTCGGTGAACGACGACGACCCCGGGGTGAGGTAGGCGGCGGGCAGTGCCTGACCCGGGAACTGGGTCGAGCTCGATTCCATCAGCGACATCGTCTCCCGATCGAAGGGCCTGCGACTGGTACGCACTCTAGTCAAGATCCGGCGCGCAGCGGACGGCGCCGGGCCGCGCGAGGCGACCCGGAGCCCGAGTCCGGTTACTGCCCGCCCTTCTGGACGTAAGCGCGGACGAAGTCCTCGGCGTTCTCCTCCAGGACGTCGTCGATCTCATCCAGGATGGCGTCCACGTCCTCGCCGAGCTTTTCGCGGCGTTCCTGGCCGGCGGCCTCCGGACCCTGCTCTTCGTCGCCTTCGCCGCCGCCGTGCCGCTGAACCTTTTCCTGGGACATCTCGCCTCCCGGTGGTCGACCTCTCGGACCTCCCCCGCAGTGGGGACGTCCTGCTGTGAACACTACCCATCCGAACACCCGTTGGCCCACAGCCAGCCGGGGGTCTTTGCGATCTTCGCACCCGCCTGACGTGCACGTAACGTGGTCGCCCGCCGGTCCGGTCAGCCCTTGGTCAGCGAGTCGACCAGTTCCTCGGCGCTCGCAGCGGCCTCCAGCAGGGCACCGACGTGGGCCTTGGTACCCCGCAGGGGTTCCAACGTCGGGATGCGCACGAGCGATTCCCGGCCGAGGTCGAAGATGACCGAGTCCCAGGACGCCGCGGCCACCTCGGCCGGGTAGCGCTCCAGGCAGCGCCCGCGGAAGTAGGCGCGGGTGTCCTCCGGCGGCGTGGTCACCGCGTCGCGGACCTCGTCCTCGCTGACCAGGCGTTTCATCGAGCCGCGCGCGACCAGCCGGTTGTAGAGGCCCTTGTCCAGGCGCACGTCGGAGTACTGCAGGTCGATCATGTGCAGCCGCGGCGAGGCCCAGCCCAGGTTGTCGCGGTTGCGGTAGCTCTCCATCAACCGCAGCTTGGCCGGCCAGTCCAGCCGGTCCGAGCAGCTCATCGGGTCGGTGCTGAGCATGTCCAGCACCTCGCCCCAGGTGCTGAGCACGTCGCGCGCGGCGCGCTCGCCGTCGTGCTCGTCGAGGAACCGCGCGGCGCGCTCGTGGTAGGCGCGCTGCAGGTCCAGTCCGGTGAACCGGCGGCCGTCGGCGAGCTCCACGGTCTGCTTCAGCGTCGGGTCGTGGCTGATCAGGTGCACGGCCTGCACCGGATCGGCCAGCTTCAGGTCGTCGAAGCGCAGCCCGTTCTCGATCATGTCCAGCACCAGCGCCGCGGTGCCGAGCTTGAGGTAGGTGGAGGTCTCGGCGAGGTTGGCGTCGCCGATGATGACGTGCAGCCGCCGGTACTTGTCGGCGTCGGCGTGCGGTTCGTCGCGGGTGTTGATGATGCCGCGCTTGAGGGTGGTCTCCAGGCCGACCTCGACCTCGATGTAGTCCGAGCGCTGGGAGAGCTGGAACCCCGGCTTCTCCCCCGCCTGCCCGAGGCCGACGCGACCCGATCCGCAGATCACCTGGCGCGAGGCGAAGAACGGCGTCAGACCGCCGATCACCGCGGTGAACGGGGTGGCGCGCGACATCAGGTAGTTCTCGTGGGTGCCGTAGCTGGCGCCCTTGCCGTCGACGTTGTTCTTGTACAGCTGGATCGGCGCGGTGCCGGGCACGCTGGCCGCCCGGATCGCCGCCTCCTCCATGACCCGCTCACCGGCCTTGTCCCAGATGACCGCGTCGCGCGGGTTGGTCACCTCCGGCGCGGAGTACTCCGGGTGCGCGTGGTCGACGTAGAGCCGCGCACCGTTGGTGAGGATGACGTTGGCCGCCCCGAGGTCGTCGCCGTCCGAACCGTTGGGCTGCTGCGCCGCCGCGCTCAGGTCGAAGCCGCGGGCGTCGCGAAGTGGCGATTCGACCTCGTAGTCCCAGCGGGCGCGCCTGGCCCGCGGGATGTCGGCCGCCGCCGCGTAGGCGAGCACGATGTGCGTGGAGGTCAGCACCGGGTTGGCGCTGGAATCGCCCGGCACGACGATGCCGTACTCCACCTCGGTTCCCATGATCCGCCGCATACCACGCAGCGTACGGGGTATCACCGACCGCGCGGAGTGCTGCGGGCCACAGGATGTCGAATCGTGGGAATCGCCGGCGTCACCGGTGCGTCGGATGTGCTGCGCCGGGCAGCTGCGACGATCGGGGCATGAAGGCCGACGAGGAGCAGGTGGCCGTGTACGACGCGCTCGGGCGTGTCGTGGGCAGCGCGTCCCGGAGCCGCATGCGCGCGGAAGGGCTCTGGCACGCAGCAACAGCAGTTCTCGTGCTCTCCCCCGACGGCGGGAGCATTTACGTGCACCGCCGCACCGACACCAAGGACGTCTTCCCCGGACTGCACGACTGCACGGCGGGCGGTGTCGTCGCAGCGGGCGAGGACCCGGACACCGCCGCGGAGCGCGAACTCGCCGAGGAGCTGGGCGTTCGCGGTGCGCCGGTGCGCTTCCTGTTCCGCTCCACCTTCGAGTCGGGTTCGGTGCGCTACCACGCCTTCGTCTACGAAGCACGCTGGGACGGCCCGATAGTCCATCAACCGGAAGAAGTAGCCGAAGGCTGGTGGATGCCCGTGTCCGAACTCCGCGAACGCCTGGACGACGACCAGTTCCCGTTCGTCCCCGACGGCCGCCAGTTCACCCGGGAGTGGCTCGCCCGTCCGTGAAACCACGCAAGTTCAATGGAAATCGAAGGTCCGATTTCCATTGAATTTCGATTCCCCCGGCGGGGAGGTCAGTGCCAGGGGAGTTCGGCCCTTTCTCCCCAGTAGGTGGCCGCGTCTCGGTGGAGGGTGTCGAGGGCGTGGATGTCGCGGTCGGTGAGTTCCACGTGGCAGGCCGCCAGGTTCGTCTCCAGCTGCTCGACGCTGGCCGGGCCGAGCAGCACCACGTCCGCCCAGGGCTGGCGCAGGACGTGCGCGATCGCCACCGCGTCCGGCGACACCCCGTGGCGCTCGGCGACCTCGGCCAGTTCGGGGGGCGGGTCGACCGCGAGGCGACCGTTGGCCAGGGTTTCCTTGACCAGCACCCGCCAGCCGCCGGTGTGCGCTTCGGCCAGCGCCGGCCCGGCGGAGGGTTCCATCGAGTTCCAGGTGGACTGCACGGCCGAGAACAGCTGCCGCCCGCCCACCTCGATCTCCCAGGCGCGCTCGATGGTCGCCGCCTGCGCCGCACCGCTGGTGGAGAAGCCCAGGTGCACGCCGGAGTCGCGGATGCGGGCGAGCTCGTGCTGCAGCGCCATGTCGTCGAACAGCGGGCTGTTCGCGGTCAGCGAATGCACCTGGTACAGGTCGAGGCGGTCGCCCAGCAGCGTGCGGGTCTCCGCCCACTGCGTGCGCAGGCGCTCCAGCGAGTGCTCCTTGACCTCGTGCACCTCGGTCTCGATCCGCCACTGCGCGACGTAGGCGTACCCCCACTTGCTGGACACCGACACGTCGCCGTGGCCGCGCTCGCGCAACCACTCGGCGAGGAACTGCTCCGCGCTGCCGTAGGAGCGCGCGGTGTCCACCCACCGGATGCCGTTGGCGTAGGCGGCGTCGAGCACCCCGCGGGTGCGCTCCCGCATCGCCTGCGCGGTGCGCTGCTGGGGGAGCACGTCGGAACGGCCGACGTTGATGTAGGCGGGGCGCCCGAGCGCGGCCAGTCCGAGTCCGAGGCGCTGCACCGGTGTCTGCGCGGGGATCATGCCTGGAAACGTAACCGCTCCCGACGCCGGGCACAGCTCGGGGCCGCCACCTGGACGATGTCGACGGCACGCAAGCCGAGA
>NZ_JBEOVY010000199.1:0-14134 GCF_040295745.1 Saccharopolyspora sp. NPDC002686 | reverse complement strand
CGGCGGACGTCCCCGCCACGTCGTCCGGAGTGACGCAATTTCAATGGAAATCGGACCTCTGATTTCCATTGAAATTGCGGAAGTTCTCCACAGGACCGAGGACCTGTCCACAGGTGTCGGCATGTCCGGGCCCGACACGCCGGTGCCGTGTCCGGTCGGATCTGCAGTTTCAATTGAAACTGCGGTCCGACCGGGCTCAGCCGGGGGTCACTGGACGACGATGGTCTCGACCGGCAGGCCCGGGTTGGCGCCGAGGTCGACGGGCGAGGGCTTGGCGCCCGAGGCCAGGACGTGGGCGCCCAGGGCCGCGATCATCGCGCCATTGTCGGTGCACAGGCGCGGGCGCGGCACGCGGAGCGTGATGCCCGCTTCGGCGCAGCGCTGCGCGGCCAGCTCCGACAGGCGGGAGTTCGCCGCCACCCCACCGGAGATCACCAGCGTGTCCACGTCCAGGTCCTTCGCCGCGCGCACCGCCTTCGCGGTCAGCACGTCGGCCACCGCTTCCTGGAACGAGGCGCACACGTCCGGGACCGGGATGTCCTCGCCCTCGCGCTGCGCCGTCTCGACCCAGCGCGCGACCGCCGTCTTCAGCCCGGAGAAGGAGAAGTCGTACTTCGCGTCGCGCGGGCCGGTGAGGCCGCGCGGGAAGGCGATCGCCTTCGGGTTGCCGAGCTTGGCCTGCTTGTCGATCGGCGGGCCGCCCGGGTACGGCAGGTCGAGGATGCGGGCGACCTTGTCGTAGGCCTCGCCCGCTGCGTCGTCGATGGTGGTGCCGACCTCGGTGATCCGCTCGGCGATGCCCTCCACCAGCAGCAGCTGGGAGTGCCCGCCGGAGACCAGCAGCGCCAGGCAGCGATCCGGCAGCGGACCGTGCTCCAGGGTGTCCACCGCGACGTGCCCGCCGAGGTGGTTCACGCCGAACAGCGGCACGCCCAGCGCGGACGCGTAGGCCTTGGCCGCCGCGACGCCGACCATCAGCGCGCCCGCCAGGCCCGGCCCGGCGGTCACCGCGATCGCGTCCACATCGGACAGTTCTAGGCCGGATTCGTCCAGCGCGCGGCGCATCGTCGGCGCCATCGCGGTCAGGTGCGCGCGGCTGGCGATCTCCGGCACCACGCCGCCGAAGCGCGCGTGCTCGTCGACGCTGGAGGCCACCGCGTCGGCCAGCAGCTCGACCGTGCCGTCCGCGGCCAGCCGCACCAGGCCGACACCCGTCTCGTCGCAGGAGCTCTCGATGCCGAGAACCACCCGGTCCGCAGTCATCCCCCGGCCTCCGTTCCCGCCGCGGGCCGGCGCATGGTGTGCGCGTCGGCCCCGGACGGCTGGTAGTAGCGCTTGCGCAGCCCGACGATCTCGAAGCCGTGCTTGCGGTACATCGCGATCGCGGTTTCGTTGTCGGTGCGCACTTCCAGGAAAGTCGTCGCCCGCTGCTCGTCGGCGCGCGCCAGCAGCGCCCGCAGCAGCGCCTTGCCTGCGCCGTGCCCCTGGTGGTCGGGGTCGACGCCGATGGTGTGCACCTCGGCTTCGGCGTGCGGCGCGCGACCGACCACCGCCAGCCCGGCGTAGCCGATGAGCTGCTCGCCGAGGTAGGCGCCGACGTAGTAGTGGCCCTGGTCGAGCTCGGAGGCGAACGCCTCCCACGACCACGGGTCGTCGCCGGAGAAGAGCACCTGCTCCAGCTCCGCGCACCGCTTCAGGTCGCTGCGGCGCAGCTTGAGCACCTGCGCGACGTCGGTCACCTGGCACCCCTGGTCAGCACGGACTTCCGCTTGCCGGGCAGTTCCGCGTCCGGTCGCCGCAGGTAGAGCGGCACCAGCGGGGCCGGTTCGGCATCCAGCGCGTCGGCCGCAGCCGCGACCAGGCCCACCGGCGCGGGGTAGCGCGGCTCGATGACGGGCAGGTCGAACGCCTCGGCCAGCTCGCCGGCGACGGCGGTGCAGCCCTCGGTCGGCACGTCGGCGGGGCGCAGCACGTGCGGGCCGTCGATCCGGGTCCGCCCGGAGTAGGTGGCCCAGTAGGCCTCCTTGCGGCGGGCGTCGGTGGCGACCAGCAGCTGCCCGGTCACGTCGGCCTGCGCGGCGATCGCGTCGAGGCTGCACACCGGGTGCACCGGGCGACCGATCGCCTGGCCGAGCGCCGCGGCGGTGACCATGCCGACGCGCAGGCCGGTGAACGGGCCGGGACCCGAGCCGACGACGATCGCGTCGGCGTCGGCCAGCTCGTGGCCGGCCTCGGTCATGACGTCGAGCAACTGCGGCATCAGCAGTTCGCCGTGGGCGCGCGGGTTGATCGTGACGCGTTCGGCGAGTGAACGGGGACCACCTTCGTCCAGCGCGACCAGCCCGGCGGTCACCGCAGGGGTCGAGGTGTCCAGCGCAATGACGAGCACGGTTACTCAGCGTACGTCAGCGCTGGTGGGAGGTGGCGCGGGGCTGCCCACCCGCGCTCGGGACCGCAGGTGGCCGGTGCCCTGGGAAGATCGCCGGTGAACCGTTGGCGAAAGAGGGGGTCAGATGTTCGGCAAGCGCGAAACGCACGTGATCGTGCTCAACGACTTGGACAACGGCCGGGAGTCCGTCCGGCGAGCGCTGGAGAACGCCTCGGCCGAGGACGTACCGGGCCTGCAGCTGGCGCTCCGGCTCCTCGACGAACCGGCGTCCGCCGAGGACCCCAAGGTCCGCTGGACCCGCGAGGTCCTGGCGAAGGCCGGGATCGACCCGCTGGAGCGCGAGATCCACGCGGTCCGCGAGGTCCGCAAGGAGCTCCCGGGCCTGTCCCTGCAAGCCGCGGTGGACATGGTCCGAGCCCTCAACCCCGACGCACGCGGCCACCGGAAGTGACCGACCGCGATTTCGTCGAGGTTTTCCATCCTCGTCTTGCGTGACGGTGCCGCCGCGGGTGGGCTATGCGCCTGCGGCGCATGCGACCCTCACCGCGCGGTGCCGGCCGTGCTTCGCGGTCACAGACCGCACCCGACGCAAATTCAATGGAAATTGGACGTCCGATTTCCATTGAAATTGCGGAAGTTCTCCCCAGACCGGACGACTTGTCCACATCCGTCGGCGTGTCCGGCGCCCGACACGCCGGGGTCCCGACACGCCCGGGTGTGCAGTTTCAATTGAAACTGTAAAACCCGGGCACGGCGGAGCACAGTTTCAATTGAAACTGCGGGTCACCTGGCTGCGGACGTCCGATCTCCCGGGGAGGCATCGGGCGGTCGGTCACTCCGGGGACATGACCTCGTAGAGATTGCCGGAGTCGTCTCGGAAGAACAGGCCTCGGGGACTCAGCGGGTGGTCCATCCGGCCGTTCTCCGGTTCGAACGGGCTGTTGCCGAACGGCACGTCGCGATCCCGGAGGCGGCTGAGGACCTGGTCGAATTCCTCGGGCGCCACGTCGAATGCGAGGTGGTGGGGTTCGAGTTCCGGGGCCGTCATGAACTGCAAGGTCAGCGAATCGTTGACCTCGACCGGCGCGAACTTGCCGTCGAACCCGTCCGGGGGCAGTCGGCGCAGGCCCAGGATCCCGGCCAGGAAATCGGCCGCAGCGGCGTTGTCCCGCGCGGGGACTATGGTGTGGTTCAAGGTGACGGTCATTCGTCCTCCCCCATCGCTCCGTGCAGGAAAACGCTTGCGATTTCAGCGGTTTCGAGGTCTTCCCCGCCCATCCGCGGCAGCGTGAACAGCATTCCGATGAACATCGCGGCCAGCTTCTCCGGCGGCAGCCGAAGCGACTGCCGCTCCGGCTCGAACAGCTCGGCCACCGCCTCCCGGATCTGCCGCATCGACTCCGCGCGGTCGTCCTGGCGCGGCTGCTGCTGATCGCCGCGCGGGGCGCGCAGCTGCCCGGAGGCGTGCAGCGAGCCTAGCACGGCCCCCATCCGCTCCAAGTGCGCCGACAGCGCATCGGCCGCATCGGCGAGCCGCTGCTCCAGCGGCTGGTCGACCGGTATCGAGGCGATCTCGCGCACCGCGTGCTCCGGCTCGACGACCTCGGCCACGCAGGCGGCCAGCAGCTCGTCCTTGTCCTCGAAGACCCGGAAGATCGTCGCCTCGCCGATCCCCGCCGCTCGCGCGACCTGCTTCGTGGTGACCGCCGCGCCGTACTCGGCGACCAGCGGCAATGCGGCGGCGATGACCATCGCCCGCCGCTCCTCCGGACTCATCCCCGGCGCCCTGCGCCTCGTCGTCTCCGCCATGCCCACCACGGTACGGAGTGAGCACTCACTCCGCCAAGGAAGAAGTGAGTGCTCACTCCGATCCTGCCGGCTGGCCGCGTCAGGCCGGATCGGCGTAGCGCATCACCAGGGTTGCGGAGACGTCCTCCTCCAGCGCTTGGTAGACGTGGTCCACTCCGCCGTCGAAGCGGATGTAATCGCCGGGACCGAGGGTTTCCGGGGCGGATTCCGGTCCGGTGACCAGGATTCCGGAGTGCACCAGCAGCTGCTCCACCACGCGGGGCCGATGCCCCGCGGACACGTACCTGGCGCCCGCCCGCGCGTGCAGGCGGTACACCTCCAGCCGCTGGCCGCCGGCGACCACCCGGTCCATCAGCTGCACGTCCACGACCTGCCCGGACAGGTCCGCGCCGCTCGCGCGGTTGACCACCACGGCGGACTCGGACCCGGGTTCGGACTCGGCGACCAGCAGCTGCCCCAGCGGGACGTCGAGGACGGTCGCCAGGGCGTAGAGGGTTTCCAGCGTCGGGTTGCGGCGGCCGGCTTCCAGCTCGGACAGCGTGCCCTTGCCGATCTCCGCCCGGCGCGCGGTCTCGGACAGCGACAACCCGCGCTCGGCGCGGGCCGCGCGCAGGTTCGCGCCCACGACCTTGACCAGCTCCACCGCGTCCTCCTAGCATCGCTTCGTTCCATATACAGAACGGGCGGGTTTCCTGTGCAGTTGCGCCAACGGCTCCCCACCGCTTCCGCGTCCACTCTGGTCGCCGGCGGTATCACCACGCTGGTCGGGGTGGTCAGCTCCGCCGCCATCGTCTTCCAGGCCGCCCGCGCGCTCGGCGCCGGACCCGCGGAGATCGCCTCCTGGATCCTCGCCCTGGGCGTGGGCATCGGTGTCACCTCGATCGCGCTGTCGCTGCGCTACCGGGCGCCCGTGGTCCTGGCCTGGTCGACGCCCGGTGCCGCTCTGCTGGCCGCGAGCGGTCACGGCGTCTCGATGTCCGAGGCCGTCGGCGCATTCCTGCTGGCCGCGGCGCTGACCGTGGTGGTGGGGCTGACCGGGTGGTTCGAGCGAGCGGTGAACCTCATCCCCGCCTCGATCGCCTCCGCGCTGCTCGGCGGCGTGCTGCTGCAGTTCGGGATCGGCGTGTTCACCACCATGCAGGACCAGTTCTGGCTGGTCGCGGCGATGCTGGTGGGCTACCTGCTCGGCAAGCGCCTGCTGCCCCGCTACGCGGTGCTCGTCGCGCTGGTCGTCGGTGTCGCGATCGCCGCTGCGCAAGGCTCGTTGCGCGGCGTGGAGTTCGCGCTGGCGACTCCGGTGTGGGTGTGGCCGAGCTGGTCGCTGCACACCACGATCAGCATCGCCATCCCGCTGTTCGTCATCACCATGACCTCGCAGAACCTGCCCGGCATGGTGACGCTGCGGGCGCACGGCTACTCGACTCCGGTGTCCCCGGTCCTGTCCTGGACCGGTGCGGTGAACGTGGTGCTCGCGCCGCTGGGCTGCTTCGGCATCAACTTGGCGGCGATCACCGCTGCGCTGTGCATGGGCCGCGACGCCCATGAAGACCCGGCGCAGCGCTACAAGGCCAGCATCGCCTCCGGTGCGTTCTACGTGCTGCTGGGGATTTTCGGCGCGACGCTGGGCAGTCTCATCGCGGCGTTCCCGCTGGCGCTGATCTCCGCATTGGCAGGGATCGGGCTGCTCGACACCATCGGCGGATCGCTGGCCAAGGCCACCGAGGACGCCGACAGCCGGACCGCGGCGCTGATCGCGTTCCTGGTGACGGCTTCGGGGGTGGCGGTCCTGGGCATCGCGTCGGTGTTCTGGGGCCTGGTCGCCGGGATCGCCACCCACCTGATCACCCGGAAACCGGCGGCGGGCGGACCTCCCGCAGGAGTTCCGCCCACCTGATCAGCCGGGTCAGCCGATCGTCGTGGTCGTCAGGACCGGGTTGGGGTTGGGGAAGCACTTCGACGGCACGTTGGTGTCACCGATGATCGACGACACCACGGCGGTGAAGGTCAGACCCGGATCGTCGTAGCTGGTACCGGACAGCTTCGTCTCGATCGTGCCGGAGTCCCCGGCGGTGAGGTGCGCGGTCACGGTGGGCAGCTCGAACTGCGAGCCGCCCGCGATCGGACCGTCCAGGTGCAGCGTGGCGGTGTTGCCTTCCACGGTGATCGTCGGCGGGTTCGGGCCGAGGCCGGAACCGCCTGCCAGGTCGGCGGAGACGAACGTGGAGTTCGCCGGGATCGGGATCTTCAGGTCCATGTTCTCGACCCGCTTGACCGTGAACCCGTTGACGTCGCCGGGAATCGTGTTCACGGCCGGGTCGATCACGATGTCCAGCGCGCCGCCGGGAGCGACGTTGGCCGGAGCCGTGACGTCCGCGCCCTGCTGCATGCTGAACTTCTGCTCGCCCACCGGGGACGCGCCGGAGCAGTCGAAGTTGATGTTGACGGCGGCCGCCAGGGCCTGCGGGCTCAGGGTCAGCGCCGCGGCCGCCGCCAGGGCGGCAGCGGTGGCGGCACGTCTACCACGGAGAAGGGACATCATTGGCCTCACCTCGCATTACTCGTGATGTGAAGGTGCTGGCCGCGCGGCGACCCGAATACTTACTGCCGAGTAAACTCGCCGTCAACGCGCGCCGACTTCCCACATTTCACATCGAGCACCCAGCGCCACGCGCCATCTTCCGGCACGCCGCGCGCAACCGCTGATCAGGTGGACGGCGTTGCGACGAAGGAGTTCTCGCGACCTCGAAGTGCTCCAGATCACAACCCGGGGTGATCGCCCGGCTGCCGATGGAGGTAGTTGCACGCTCACCCTGACCGCCCGTTGCGGTGAACATCGCGGATTGGGCCGAACGGCGGTCCAGTGCGGCCGTTCCGACGAGAGCTGGCAACGCGGATCCGAGATCGACACCATGGTTCCCATGCGCCTTGGACTGACCGTTCCCCAGTTCGGCCCGTTCGCCGATCCGGCCCTGGTCCCGACGATGACCGCCGAAGCCGAAGCGCTCGGCTTCGAAAGCCTCTGGGCGGGCGAACGCGTGCACGCCGCCACCGACCCGATCACGCCGTACCCGGGCGGCACGATGCCCGAGCAGTTCCGCCGCGGCCTCGACCCGATGCTGGTGCTGGCGCTGGCGGCTCACGCCACCGCGCACGCGCGGCTGGGCACCAGCACCCTCAACGCACCGCTGCACCCGCCGATCCACCTGGCCCGCAGCCTGGCCGGGCTCGACCAGCTCAGCCGCGGCCGGGTCATCGCCGGGTTCGGGCTGAGCTGGTCGCGCGACGAGTACGACGCGGTCGCGGTGCCGTGGCGGGAACGCGGCGCGCGGCTGGACGAAACCCTCGACGTGCTGGCAGCTCTCTGGGCCGACGATCCGGTGCAGCACAGCGGCGAGTTCTGGACGATCAGCCCCGGCGACTTCCAGCCCAAACCGGCGCAGCAGCACCTGCCGATCTACCTGGGCGGGCTGTCCCCGGCGGCGCTGCACCGCATCGGTCGCCGCGCGGACGGCTGGCTGGGCGTAGCACTGCCACCGGAAGCACTGCGGGACGTGCTGGCCCGCATCGACGACCAGGCCCGGGCCGCCGGACGCGGACCGATCGCCACCGCGCTGCGGATCAACGCCAAGATCCAGCCGACGCCGACGGAAGCACCCGGCACCGGCCCGGTCGAGCAGCTCGCGGACTACCTGCACGAAGTGGCCGAGCTGGGGGTCGCCGACGCGTTCGTGGACCTGCAGCTCACCACCTCGACCCCCGCCGAGCTCCTGGACCTCGCCGCCGAGATCCGCAGCGCCTTTCGGCCCTGAACACGCGGTGGCGGGTTCTCGCCGGTGATTCGGCGGGGCAGCACTAGCGCAACATACCGGCTAGTCGGTACGGTCCTGGGCATGGGTTCCGGCGATGCAACCTCCCCCGTCCGGGCGGTCGTCTTCGACTACGGCGGCGTGCTGACCACTTCCAGCCGTGCTGCGCTGCAGTCCTGGATGGAGCGGGAGAGCATCCGCCCGGAGACCTTCTCCGCCGCGCTCAAGGAATGGCTGTCGCGCAACGCCCCGCCCGGCACCCCGATCCACCGGCTCGAAACCGGCGAGCTCAGCCCCGAGGACTTCAACCGCACCCTCGCGCAGCGGCTGCGCACCGTCGACGACTCCCCCGTCGCCCCGGAAGGCCTGCTCCAGCGCATGTTCGCCCAGCTGCACAGCGAACCGGCCATGCTCGACCTGGTGCGCGTCCTGCGCGAGAACGGCGTCCGCACCGCGCTGCTGTCCAACAGCTGGGGCAACGACTACCCGTGGGACCTGCTCGACGGGCTGTTCGACCCCGCCGTCATCTCCGCCGAAGTGCAGCTGCGCAAACCCGACCCGCGGATCTACCGTCTGGTGCTGGACCAGCTCGACCTGCCCGCCGCGCAGACGGTGTTCGTCGACGACGGCGCCCCCAACGTCGAAGCCGCCGAACGCCTCGGCATGCGGGCGGTGCTGCACACCAGCGCCGCCGAAACCCGCGCCCGGTTCGCCGAACTCGTGCCGGGCGTCGTCCAGCAAGGCAAGGAGTTCTGATGACCGCCCAACCGCTGCCCGGCCTCGACCTGGACCAGTTGCGCGCGCACCTCGACGCCGAACGGCCCGGCCTGCTCACCGGGCCGCTGACCGGCGAACTCGTCCAAGGTGGACGGTCCAACCTGACCTACCTGGTCAGCGACGGGCAGCAGCGCTGGGTGGTGCGCCGGCCGCCGCTGGGCCACGTGCTGGCCACCGCGCACGACATGGGCCGCGAGTTCCGGGTGATGTCCGCGCTGGCCGGGACCGACGTGCCGGTCCCGCGCACGCACCTGCTCTGCGAGGACGACAGCGTGCTCGGCGCCCCGTTCTACGTCATGGAGTACGTGCCGGGCACCGTCTACCGCACCCCGGCGCTGACCGAGCAGCTGTCCCAGCAGCAGCGCGTCGAGCTGTCCTGGCAGCTGGTGGACGTGCTCGCCGACCTGCACTCGATCGACCCCGAGTCGGTCGGGCTGGGCGATTTCGGCCGCCCGCAGGGGTTCCTGGAACGGCAGGTGCACCGCTGGAGCAAGCAGCTGGCCGCCTCCCGCAGCCGCGACATCGACGGCATCGACGAGCTCGCCACCAGGCTCGCCGAGCACGTCCCCACCACGCCGCGCGCGGGCATCGTGCACGGCGACTACCGGCTGGACAACGTGATCGTCGGCGACGACCAGCAGATCAAGGCCGTGCTGGACTGGGAGATGGCCACCGTCGGCGATCCGCTCACCGACCTCGGGCTGCTCGCGGTGTACTGGGAGGGCTTCAGCGGCATCGAGAGCAACCCGATCGCCAAGGGCATCGGCCCGGAGTACGGCTTCCCCACCGCCCGGGAGCTGCTGGACCGCTACGCCGAGCGCAGCGGCACCGATCTGTCCGAACTGGACTGGTACCTGGCGTTCGGCTTCTTCAAGATCGCGGTGATCCTCGAGGGGATCCACTACCGCTTCATCCACGACCAGACCGTCGGCGAGGGCTTCGACCACGTCGGCGCACTCGTCGCCCCGCTCGTCGCACAGGGTCTCGCCACCCTCAAGGAGGACTGATGGACTTCGCTTACGACGCACGCACGGAGGAACTGCGCGAGCAGCTCCAGGACTTCATGGACTCCCACGTCTACCCGGCCGAACCGGTGTTCCTGCAGCAGCTCGCCGAAGCCGAGGACGAGTGGTCGGCGCACCCGCCGATCATGGACGAGCTCAAGGCCGAAGCCCGCAAGCGCGGCCTGTGGAACCTGTTCCTGCCGGGCGAGTACGGCGCCGGGCTGACCAACCTGCAGTACGCCCCGCTGGCCGAGATCATGGGCCGGGCCGGGCGGCTGGCCCCGGAGGCCACCAACTGCTCCGCGCCGGACACCGGCAACATGGAGGTGCTGGCGCAGTTCGGCACCGAGCAGCAGAAGAAGCAGTGGCTGGAACCGCTGCTGGAGGGCGAGATCCGGTCCGCGTTCTGCATGACCGAACCGGAGGTCGCGTCCTCCGACGCCACCAACATCGGCACCCGCATCGAACGCGACGGCGACCACTACGTCATCAACGGCCGCAAGTGGTTCTCCTCCGGCGCGATGAACCCGCGCTGCGAGATCCTGATCGTGATGGGCAAGACCGACCCGGACGCCGAGCGGCACCGCCAGCAGAGCCAGGTCCTGGTCCCCAAGAACACCCCGGGCGTGCGGATCGAGCGCAGCATGCACGTCTTCGGCTACTCCGACGCCGACCACGGCGGGCACGCCGAGATCGTGTTCGAGAACGTCCGGGTGCCGATCGAGAACGTGATCTCCGGCGAGGGCGAGGGCTTCGCGATCGCCCAGGCCCGCCTCGGTCCCGGCCGCATCCACCACTGCATGCGCGCCATCGGGATGGCCGAGCGGGCGCTGGAGCTGATGTGCCGGCGCACCAACGAGCGCGTCGCCTTCGGCAAGCCGCTGGCCGAGCAGGGCATCGTCCAGCACTGGATCGCCGAATCGCGGGTCAAGATCGAGCAGGCCCGGCTGCTGGTGCTCAAGACCGCGTGGCTGATGGACACCGTCGGCAACAGGGGCGCGCACACCGAGATCCAGTCGATCAAGGTGGCGGTGCCGGAGATGGCGACCTGGGTCATCGACCGCGCCATCCAGGCCCACGGCGGCGGAGGCGTCAGCCAGGAGTTCCCGCTGGCCAACCTCTACGCCCACGCCCGAACCCTGCACATCGTCGACGGCCCCGACGAAGTCCACCGCCGCTCGCTCGCCCGCCGCGAACTGAGGAAGTACCGCTGATCGTCCGCCGTCGTTGAGCACGGTGCAGACCCACACATCGCAAGGAGAAGCAATGGCAAACAGTCGAGTCGCGATCGTCACCGGTGCCGCCCGCGGGATCGGCGCGGCCACCGCCAAGCGGCTGGCCGAGGACGGTTTCGCCGTCGCCGTCATCGACCTCGACGAGAAGAACTGCGCCGAAACGGTCTCGGCGATCGAAGGCGCCGGCGGCAAGGCCCTCGCGGTCGGCTGCGACGTCAGCGACGCCGAGCAGGTGCAGGCCGCGGTGGACCGCATCGCCAGCGAGCTCGGCGCCCCGACCGTGCTGGTCAACAACGCCGGGGTCCTCCGGGACAACCTGCTGTTCAAGATGTCCGAGGACGACTGGGACATCGTGATGGGCGTGCACCTGCGGGGCGCGTTCCTGATGAGCCGCGCGGTGCAGAAGCACATGGTCGAGGCCAAGTGGGGTCGCATCGTCAACCTCTCCAGCACCTCGGCGCTGGGCAACCGCGGCCAGGCCAACTACTCCACCGCCAAGGCCGGTCTGCAGGGCCTGACCAAGACGCTGGCCATCGAGCTGGGCAAGTTCGGCGTCACCGCCAACGCCATCGCGCCGGGCTTCATCGCCACCGACATGACCAAGGCCACCGCCGAGCGGGTGGGCATGGGCTTCGAGGAGTTCACCCAGGCCGCGGCGGCGAGCATCCCGGTGGCGCGGGTCGGCCAGCCCGAGGACATCGCCAACACGGTGTCCTTCTTCGCCGACGAGCGCTCCGGTTTCGTCTCCGGCCAGGTCATCTACGTGGCCGGCGGGCCGAAGGCATGACCGTGGACGCCGCCGAACTCCGCGGCCGGGTGGAGGAGTTCCTCGCCGCGCACGATCCGCAGCGGACCGACCGGCTGGAGTTCCTGCGGGCGCGCTTCGACGCCGGGCTGGCGTGGGTGCACTTCCCCGCCGGTCTCGGCGGTCTCGGCGCTGCGCGGGAGCTGCAGCCCGAGGTCGACGCCGCGTTCGCCGAGGCGGGCGCGCCGGACAACCAGCCGCAGCTCAACGTCATCGGCCTGGGCATGGCCGCGCCCACGATCCTTCGCTTCGGCACCGACGAGCAGCGCCGGCGCTACCTCCGTCCTCTGTGGACGGGCGAGGAGACCTGGTGCCAGCTGTTCTCCGAACCCGGCGCCGGATCCGACCTCGCCGCGCTGTCCACGCGGGCGGTGCGGGAAGGCGAGGAGTGGGTGGTCGACGGGCAGAAGGTGTGGACCTCGCTGGCGCACCGCGCTCGGTGGGCGATCCTGGTCGCCCGCTCCGATCCCGACCAGCCCAAGCACAAGGGCCTGAGCTACTTCATCTGCGACATGACCGCGCCGGGCGTCGAAGTGCGCCCGCTGCGGCAGATCACCGGTGAGGCCGAGTTCAACGAGGTGTTCCTGACCGGGGTGCAGATCCCGGACTCCCAGCGCCTCGGCGAGGTCGGCCAGGGCTGGCAGGTCGCGATGGGCACCCTGATGAACGAGCGGGTCGCCATCGGCGGGCGCACTCCCCCGCGCGAGGGCGGCATGATCGGCGAAGCCGCCGAGGCCTGGCGCAACCACCCGGACAAGCGCACCCACGGCCTGCACGACCGGCTGCTGCAGCTGTGGGTGGAGGCCGAGGCGACCCGGCTGACCAGCATCCGGCTGCGCCAGCAGCTCGCCATCGGAGAGCCCGGGCCCGAGGGGTCCGCGGTCAAGGTCTCCTTCGCCGAGCAGAACCAGGCGATCACCGGCTTCGAGCTGGAGTTCCTGGGCGAGGACGGGCTGACCTACGACGACTGGACCTTCCGCCAGCCCGACTACGCCTCGCTCACCAAGCGCGGGGCCGGTTTCCGGTACCTGCGGGCGAAGGGCAACTCCATCGAGGGCGGCACCACCGAGATCCTGCGCAACGTGATCGCCGAACGGGTGCTGGGGCTGCCGCCCGAGATCCGCACCGACAAGGACCGGCCGTGGAAGGAGCTGCCGCGATGAGCGCTCCCGACCTGCTCTACAGCGAGCTGGAGGAAGACCTGCGGGCCACCGTGCGGCGACTGCTGCGCGACCGCTGCGACTGGACCGCGGTGCTGGCCCGCTGCGAAACCGACGAGCCCTACGACCTGGCCCTCTGGCGCACCCTCGCCGGCGAGCTCGGCCTGGCGGCGCTGCTGGTGCCCGAGGAGCTCGGCGGAGCCGGGGCCGGCGCTCGGGAGCTGGCGGTGGTGGCCGAGGAGATCGGCAGCGCGGTCGCACCGGTGCCGTTCCTGAGCAACGTGCTGGCCACTGCGGTGCTGGTGGCCTGCGCAGAGCAGGAGGTGTTGCCGCAGCTGGCGGACGGTTCCCGGATCGGCACCGTCGCGGTCGGGCTGACCACGGCGCCCGGTGCAGCGTTCCCGCAGTCGGTGAAGGCCGACGGATCCGCGCTGACCGGTCGCGCGTCGGCGGTGGTCGACCTGGAGGTCGCCGACCACGTGGTGGTCCCGGCCGTCGACGCCGACGGCGCGGCGCTGTACCTGGTGGACACCGCCGCATCCGGGGTCACCCGGACGCCGACCACACCGCTGGACCTCACCCGGCGGTTCGGCATCCTCGACCTGGACGGCGCGCACGGCCGGCTGCTGGCCTCCGGGGACGATGCCGAGCGGATCCTGCGGCAGGCGCTGCTGACCGCCGCCGGGCTGCTGACGTCCGAACAGGTCGGGCTCGCACAGCACTGCCTGGACTCCACAGTGGACTACGCGAAGACCCGGTACCAGTTCGGCCGGCAGATCGGCTCGTTCCAGGCGGTCAAGCACCGGCTGGCCGACCTGTGGGTGGGCGTCAGCTCGGGACGTTCCACGGCCCGCAACGCCGCGGACGCCCTGGCCCAGGACGCCGAGGCCGAGCTCGCCGTGGCCATCGCCCAGGCGTACTGCTCGGACCTGGCGGTGCTGGCCGCCGAGGAGCACCTCCAGCTGCACGGCGGCATCGGCATGACCTGGGAACATCCGGCCCACCTCTACCTGGGCCGGGCCAAGAGCTCCCAGCTCGCCTTCGGCATCGCCGAAACCCACCGCCAGCGCATCGCAGAACTGGTCGACCTGCCCCAGCCGTAACGGGTCGTGAGTGCGTAACAGTGTTCGAACACTGTTACGCACTCAC